>NZ_JAQISY010000010.1:0-60912 GCF_028618465.1 Bartonella sp. MM73XJBT
GTAATGCAGGGAAATTAGGAATTGGTTTAAGCAGTTTAGTCAGTGATCACTTAAAGCTTTATGCACAGGCACATTATGTCAAAGGACGTAAGACAAACCAGTCCTTTCAGGGGATGTTAGGATTACGCTACAGCTTCTAAAGTTCTGCTTATTTTTTAGATTTTTCTTTGTATGTGTATGGGGGAGGGGGATGCGCGGTGTTGAGGTATCATTTTTCAAGGAGGTTAACCTTTTTATAAAAACTATATATCTCTATCATGTGTTGTTTTTTCTTATATTTTTCCCCTTATTCAATGATAATTTTAGAGAGAAGCATTTAAGATTATGCCAACAATCCAAAATGATAAGAAGAGCAGTGGTACTGTTATAAAAAGATTAGGTACCACAAATGTTTCTATTCTTGACTGAAATTCACACAAGCCAATACAGGTTTTTGAAATTTGCTATGAAGATTTTTCTACAGTCTCTTGGCAAAGAGCTTCTTGCTCGTTATAGAACAGCCAGATAATGTTATATAAAGGTGGTCAAATGGCTGTAGAACGTACTTTTTCGATGATTAAACCAGATGCAACGCGTCGTAATTTGACAGGAGCAATTACAAAAATGCTTGAAGATGCAGGACTGCGCGTTGTTGCATCTAAACGTGTATGGATGAGTCGGCGTGAAGCGGAAGGATTTTATGCTATTCATAGGGAACGCCCATTTTTTAGTGAATTGGTTGAGTTTATGTCTTCTGGTCCAACAGTTGTGCAAGTTTTAGAAGGTGAAAATGCAATAGCTAAAAACCGTGAAATAATGGGCACTACAAATCCTGCGGATGCACAAGAAGGAACAATTCGTAAAGTCCATGCTTTGTCTATTGGAGAAAATTCTGTTCATGGTTCAGATAGTCCTGAAACCGCAAAAGTAGAAATTGCCTTTTGGTTTTCAGAATTGGAAATTGTGGGTTAATAAAAGCATAAAAATAGAAAATCCCGAAATAGACTGTTTCGGGATTCTTTTTATGAAGCTTGTAGATTATTTGCGGTATGTGGTACGGACTGTTTTTTTATGTGATAACGTGTTTTAAGCCTGCACGAAAATAATCCCACCCTGTCCACAATGTGAGAAGAGCAGAAATCCATAGCATAGTAATGCCAAATTCTACTGTGTAGGGGAGAACTTTATTACCAGCTGGTCCTGCTAAGAGAAGAACGATAGCTATCATTTGTACAAAAGTTTTCCATTTAGCAAGACGAGAAACAGGAACACTCACTTTCAATTCCGCCAAATATTCACGTAATCCTGATACAAGAATTTCTCGACAAAGAATAATAATCGCTGCCCATAATGTCCATCCAGCAATCGTACTATCTGCGGCTAGCAATAGCAGACAGGCAGAGACGAGAAGCTTATCTGCAATGGGATCTAACATGCGACCAATATTGGATGTCTGTTCCCAAATCCGAGCAAGATAGCCATCAAGAAAGTCAGTAATAGAGGCAATAACAAAAATAGAAACAGAAGTCCAACGTGCAATATCGCTTGATTGCAACCTTCCTTCTAAAAAAAAGCAAGCAACAACCATTGGCACAGCGATGATCCGTGCATAAGTGAGAATATTTGGAAAAGAAAAAGTATGATTTTTCATAGAGCAATTTTCAATTCTTTGTAAGATATGATTTATTTTATAAAGGTAACAAGGCGAATATTATGAAACAAGCCTATTTTTCATTAAAATAGTTATAAACTTTTTTTGCAATGGTGGCCGAAATTCCCATTACTTTTGTTAAGTCTTCGAGTGAAGCATCGGCTACGGCTTTGGCACTTCCAAAATGATGCAGCAATGCACGCTTTCTTGTTGGACCGATATTTTCAATTTCATCAAGCGGGTTTTTGAATGTCGCTCTTTTTCGTTTTGCTCTGTGCGTTCCAATTGCGAAACGGTGTGCTTCGTCGCGTAGACGTTGCAAAAAATAAAGGATAGGGTCACGTAGAGGTAGTGTAAAGGGTGTTTTGCCCTTGATAAAAAACCGCTCACGTCCAGCGTTACGGTCTACACCTTTGGCTATTCCAACAACGGTGATGAGGTCGCCTATTTTTAATTCAGAGAGTATTGTATGCACACTATTAATTTGTCCCTCACCACCATCAATGAGGATAAGATCAGGCCAAAGAGGAGAAGAATCATCGCTTTGCTTGCCTGTATGAGGCAGATCATGCTCTTTGAGAAGACGTGAAAATCTTCGTTTAATGACTTCTTTCATCATAGCAAAATCATCACCAGGTGTGATATTGGTCGAGCGAATATTGAATTTGCGATATTGATTTTTAATAAATCCTTTGTGATCTGCAACGATCATTGCACCTATCGCATTTGTTCCCATCATATGGGAATTGTCATAGACTTCTATACGGCGGGGAGTATGAGACATTTGGAATATTTCGGCAAGTCCCTGAAGCAATTTTGTCTGTGTAGCTGTTTCAGCAAGTTTGCGTCCAAGTGCTTCATGAGCATTGATAGAAGCGTGATGAATAAGAGTTTTTCGTTCACCTTTTTTAGGTAAAGAGAGTATTACTTTACGATTTGCTTTGAGACTGAATGCCTCCATAAGAAGTGCTTGTTCTTCGATTGCTTCAGATAAAAGGATCAGTTTTGGAAGTGGCTTATCATCGTAGAATTGGGCAAGAAAACTCTCTAAGATTTCAGAACGAGAAAAAGAGGAATCTGCTTTAGGAAAATAGGCTCTGTTTCCCCAATTTTGTCCCATGCGGAAAAAGAACACTTGGATGCAGGTCACTCCTTCTCGTTGTGCAATTGCAAAGACATCTGCTTCTTGTATTGTTTGAGGGTTAATACCTTGATGGCTTTGTATGTAAGAGAGAGCCGATAAGCGATCACGATAGGTAGCAGCTTGTTCAAAATCAAGGTTTTCTGCAGCTTGATGCATAGCTTGAACCATATGACTTTTAACAGATTGGCTTTTTCCTGAGAGAAAAGCTTTTGCTTCTCTCACCAGCACAGTGTAATCACCAATACGAATTTCATCTGTACAGGGTGCAGAACATCGCTTAATTTGATAAAGCAAACAGGGGCGTGTACGGTTTTCATAAACCGAATCGCTACAGGTTCGTAGTAAAAAAGCGCGTTGTAAAACATTGATTGTTTGTGTTACTGCACTTGACGAGGCAAAAGGACCAAAATAATGGGCTTTTTTTGTTCGGGTACCACGATGTTTGTAAAGTGCAGGTGCGCGATGATCGTCAGTGATAATAATATAAGGAAAACTTTTATCGTCACGCAGTAACACATTAAAACGTGGATGTAATCTTTTAATAAGATTAGCTTCTAGAAGCAGCGCTTCTGTTTCCGTATGGGTAACGACAAATTCCATGTGGGATGTCGCACGAATCATTCG
Organism: Bartonella sp. MM73XJBT; assembly: GCF_028618465.1. NCBI lineage: Bacteria > Pseudomonadati > Pseudomonadota > Alphaproteobacteria > Hyphomicrobiales > Bartonellaceae > Bartonella > Bartonella sp. MM73XJBT. Next base: position 3,399 of record NZ_JAQISY010000010.1, read on the forward strand.
GGCAATACGGTTATTGTGCCCTTGTTCTCGCGTATAGTTTGAAACGCGTTTTTTGAGATTACGTGCTTTGCCAACATAGAGGATATCACCATTGTCATCAACCATTCGATAAACCCCTGGCTTATGAGGAAGATGTTTGACAAACTCTTGTATGAGTTTGGCACCTTTCAATTGGTTTGTATCATTTTCTTGGTTGGCATTGTCCCACATAATGGGTGAGAGAAAAGAGAGATTTTCTCTTTCATTTTGGAGAAAAGCTGTGTCGTTTTTCAGAACCATTCAGTTTATCCGGAAACATTTTCTATTTATTTTATGAAGTGTTTTTATTCATAAAAGACTATTATTTATGTAATGGTAGTTATTATTTCCTATAAATAACGTATTATGACATGAGACCATTTAATTTTGGAGTAATCACTTTTCAACAAAACAGAGGGCGTTTTTTTAAAAACAATTTTACAAACTTTCCAACACTATTTATCGGTGATGAAAGCAGGTTTTGTTGAAAAAATGAAATTCCCACTGCTAACCATGATGTATACTAAGAGATAATATAGTTCAAAAGGTCAAGAAAACCAAGATCCTTGGTATTGCAAGATTTTTAAGCAGTGCAAAAACTTTGATTTTTACCAAGAAAATTTTAACTGAAAACGGAATTTAGATGAAAGACCTAACATAATGAATGTTCTTTTTGGATCCAATTATGAATTATCCTTGCATGTTTATCTTGTCCAAGACGATGAATAAGAAACGGGGTTAGTTTTTTCATTTCTTCTTCCAAAAGATAAGGAGGATTGATAAGAATTATCCCACTTCCATTCATTGTGGGTGGGATTGAATTTTTTCGAACACGCATTTCGAGTTGTAAAATTTTTGGGATTCCCGTTTGATAAAGTGCATGAAGAAAATTTTCAATTTCTTTGTCGTATTTAACTGGATACCATAGAGCATAAATTCCTCTAGGAAAACGACGATATGCTTTTATCAATCCGTTAATCAGACGGGCAAATTCACCAGTTTTTTCAAAGGGAGGATCAACAAGGATAAATCCACGTTTTTCCTTTGGTGGCAAGTGCGCATTTAAAGAAAGCCAACCATCTAAATGCAAGACTTTTGTTTGATAATCACCGGCAAAATTTTTTGCTAAAATACGATAATCTTCATCATGGAGTTCAATTGCGGTAAGTCGGTCTTGTTTACGCAATAATTGGCGAATAACAAAAGGAGATCCAGGATAGAAGAGAAGTTCTTTTTCTCCTTCATTAAGTAAATCAATAATATTATACCATGGAGAAAGGAGTGTTTTTAAATCTTCTGGAATAGGAGTTGATAAAAGCCGTTGTACACCTTCACGCCACTCTCCAGTTTTGTATGCTTGTACAGAAGAAAGATCATATATACCAATTCCAGCATGGGTATCTATAACGCGAAAAGCTTTTTCTTTGCGTTTGAGATATTCTACAATGCGGGTGACAATAATGTGTTTAAAGACATCAGCAAAATTGCCAGCATGATAAATATGCCGATAATTCATGAATAAATTCTACCGTATATGACTGCTTACTCAATTTCTCTATTAACATAAAATAATGGTTTTATATCAACAAAAATCCTTTTGTAGAGGTCAAACAATCGAAAAGTCGTATATGCACCTAGTAGAAAATGCAGATGTTATAGCTTTACAATTATGTTTTCTATTTTGGTAATCCATACAATTTGTATGAAGGGGGATTAATCACCAAGGTTTCGAATTTTTTGTCAGAATACGGAAAGAAAGAGAGAAAAGACTTCAAGCATTTATTCTTTATTTTTGTGAAGGAATTTTTTTTATTATTGCTGTCTTACAAAGAAAATCAGAGAGGATACAAATGAGCTGAAGCAGCAATGGAAATCACTAAAATTTTAAAGATAAGTTTTTACGTTGAACAATGAATTTATCAACGAGTTAAAAATTGATATATTTAAAATGCCTGATAAAATACGACTAACGTGTTTTAATAAAATTACTATAAATCTTTGAGAAAAAAGCAAAAACACGGTTATAATATGTAGAAAAATATCTCCTGTCAGCATTTAATTGAGTGAAAGCACAAATTTCACGTGTATGTATGATAAATCATTAGGTTATGTATAATATTGAAATATAGCTTTTAAAAATTGATATGAGATAGATGAGCTGTGTTTAACAAAATAAAAACTATAATTGTTGGTATTTCCGGTATTTTTGTAAAAGATGAAGAGAAGCTTTCATTATGAAACATAAACCTTGGGCTGTTATTCTGTTCGCACGCAATATAGGGGCAGCAGATGATATCAAGGCGCCTATCACTTCTTTACGTGAGGTAAGTGGACGGGATGATATTTTTATTGATCAAAAGAGGGAAGAATACACCATCTGTTACCTCACTATCCAGCTGCTACAACATTAAAAAAATCAAAAGAACGTAATTCATGCCACATGGGCTCTGTCTCGACTTCATGCTTTTGATTTAATAAAATTTGGCATGAATGCTCATTGTTTTCCTGTTTTAGATATTCCTACAAGAGGAACACATAATATTATCGGGATACGTGCTTATCCAAAGGAAAAAGAAACAGTTACAGCTTTACGGACGTACGACAGCTCAAAGGTTTATTGATAGGGGTGTTTTACTGGTGATGAAACATATTCGTGAGACATGGACGAACACTTTCTGATACGCATTCTGAGTGAGTATCGCTTGATATCTTAGAAAAATACGATTTTATGCTTTTTTAAAATTTTGCTGATTTACCAACTGCAATGGTAACATATATTATCTATGAAGCAATCGACGATCGAGTTTCGGCAATATTGTATAAAAAAGTTATTGAGAACATTTTTTGTGAGAAGATAGACTTTTACGGTCTTTGAGTGTCAGATGATGTATCAATCAAAGCTCTTTCAGGGATTACATTTTCGAAAAATTTTCAGATTGAACACGTAAAATTTTGCAGAAGGTTGTGATGGTGCCCTTCATTGTAATAGTAGTTTGCAAGAGATGTGCATGATTGCACGGATGACACCATTTAAAAGGTAAAGCATTGGAGCGTGTATAGAATGCTTCCAAGAAGTTTTTGTTACGCCGATAGATCGGATGAAGTTGCTTTAAGAGAAGAGTTTTCAAGTCTTTTGAATTCTGTTTAAAGCAGCTTATTATTTAAACTTTATGAGGTTCATGATAATACATTAAGAAAAATGGACGAGAGGTTAAAAAGTGAGTTTACAATAAATAGCGTACGATTGCCTTTAACTGGAAAAGAAAATATACAAGTAAGAGAGGGGTATATTTGATATATTTCTTCAGAATAAACATAAACAAATGAACGCAAATTTAAAAGCAGTGAGAGAAAGTGATGGGTAATATTTTTTCACCAACGCACTTAATTGTAATTTTGTTAATTATCCTTGTACTTTTTGGGCGTGGCAAGGTTTCTGAATTAATGGGTGATGTTGCTAAGGGGATTAAAGCTTTCAAAAAAAATATGAGGGAAGAAGAGGACGCTATCGAAGATAAGCATGAAATAGCAGATTCGTCCAAAACAATTGATGTTGAGTTTCAACAATCTGAACCATTAACGGTAAAGCGTGCAGCAGTGCGTAAAAAAGCTTCTTCTTCCCCTCAAAGAGGAAAGACATCTGTCGCTAAAAAACAGCATATAGAATGATAAAGACGTGATCGCAGTTGTACATTCTTTTTGAATGAGAAAGTCGAGTATAAACAATGTTTGGGATTGATGGGCCAGAGTTTCTCGTGATCTTACTTGTTCTCATAGTTGTCGTTGGACCAAAAGATTTACCTAAAATGTTAAAAACAATGGCAAGAGCAATAGCTTATGTCCGTTCAACAGCAAAAGAATTTCGTCACCAGTTTGATGATGCAATAAGACAGTCCGAGCTTGATGAGTTACAAAAGACATTGTCGGATATTAATGATCTTAATCTAAACAGGAGGGTGACAGAGACTTTTAATCCTATTCATGATGCAGTGGAAAATATCCGCAATAATTTTGATGGAAAAACGACACACCATAATTTGAAAAAAGAGAAAGAAATTTTGAAATGTGATCAAAACAAAGCCAATGAAGATTTAACCGCATCCGTTGATTCTCATAGTTCTGGAAATATTTCTTTAATTTCCAAAGAGAGAGAGGGTGCGTCATGAATATTAAGAAGGATGAAGTTGATGACAATATGGCTCCACTTTTAGAACATTTGATTGAACTGCGTCAGCGAATTATTGCTGCTCTTATTGCATTTTTGATAGCTTTTATTCTGTGTTTTCTTGTCAAAGATTACATTTTAAATTTTCTGATATGGCCTTATCAATGGGCAATGAAAATATCAGGTGGTAATCCTGAGAATATTCGTTTGCAATCAACACAAGTATGGGAAACTTTTTTAGCAAAGATGAAACTTGCGGCTTTTGGGGCAGTTATTTTATCTTTTCCCTATACAGCTTTTCAGTTTTATAGTTTTATCGCACCAGGACTTTATAAAAATGAGCGTATGGCTTTTTTGCCATTTCTGATTGGCGGACCGATTTTATTTTGTATTGGAGGGGCATTTGTTTATGCTCTGTTAGCACCAATAATGCTTTGGTTTAGCCTTTCTCAGCAATTTCTTCCAGATGTTCATTTAAGAATAGAGTTTATCGTCCGTATTTCTGACTATTTGAGCTTTATAATATCATTTATCCTCATTTTTGGTTTGATTTTTCAATTACCTCTTGTGACAAGTCTTTTAACGAAAGTTGGACTTTTAACTTCTCATAGTTTAGTATCTAGACGCAAGTGGGCTATCCTTATCTCTTTTATAATTGCAGCGATAGTAACGCCATCAGATTTTTTTACTATGTTTGCAGTAGCCTTACCAACGATAGCTCTTTACGAGATTTCAATTTTAATTGCTTACTGTATAGAAAAGAGAAAAAAAATCTCTTAAGAGAAGTTTATATCCTGTGTGATAGCGCACGAATAGAAATGATGTAAATGAGGAATTTTGATGCTTGATATTAAGTGGATTCGTGAACACCCTGAAAAATTAGATAAAGCACTGGAAAATAGAGGCATTGAACCGCACGCAGAAAGATTAATAAAACTTGATCTTGAACGCAGGTTACATGTTGCCAAAGTGCAGTCTGCGCAGGAGCGTCGTAATGCAGCTTCAAAAGAAATAGGACAAGCTTTAGCAGCATGTAATCAAGAAATGGCTGAACGTTTGAGAGCGGAGGTTGAAGAGATTAAAGCCTTTCTTTCTTCTGCTACAGTGGAAGAAAAGCGCTTGACTGAAAGTATTGAGGAGGCTCTTTCAGCACTTCCAAATATTCCATTGGATGATGTTCCAAAAGGTAAAGATGAAAGCGATAATGTTGTTATTCGACATTTTTCTACACCTCCAACATTTGACTTTACACCAAAGGAGCATTTTGATCTTGGTCAAAATCTCGAACAGATGGACTTTGAACGAGCAAGCCGTTTATCAGGGGCGCGCTTTACAGTCCTTTCAGGAGCTTTGGCGCGGCTTGAACGCGCATTAGGTCAATTTATGCTTGATGTGCATGTTGAGGAGCATGGTTATACAGAAGTTTCAATACCTCTCCTTGTTCGTGATGAGATTGTTTACGGAGCAGCCCAGCTACCAAAATTTGCTGATGATCTGTTTCGGACAACAGACGGTCGATGGCTTATTTCTACAGCAGAAGTGCCGTTAACCAATTTGGTGAACAATGAAATTCTTGAAATGTCAGATTTACCACTGCGGTTTTCTTCTTTAACGCCCTGTTTTCGCTCGGAGGCAGGTGCGGCAGGTCGTGATACGCGTGGGATGTTACGTCAGCACCAGTTTTGGAAGGTAGAAATGGTATCCATTACCACTGAAGAGCAGTCTTTAATGGAACTAGAACGTATGACAGAGTGTGCAGAAGATGTGTTGAAACGCCTCGATTTGCCTTTTCGCACGGTGGTTCTTTCTACAGGTGATATGGGATTTGCTGCACGTAAAACTTATGATATTGAAGTTTGGCTTCCAGGACAAGGATGTTATCGTGAAATTTCCAGTTGTTCAGTTTGTGGAGATTTTCAAGGGCGACGTATGAATGCGCGCTATCGTAGAGAAGGCGATAAAACATTGCACTTTGTGCATAGTCTTAATGGTTCTGGTACAGCTATTGGACGTTGTCTTATCGCTGTTTTGGAGAATTATCAGCAAGCTGATGGATCAATTATTGTTCCAGATGTTCTACAGCCCTATATGAAAGGCTTACGTTGTATTACCGCTTAATTTTATAACAAAAAAGAACCACTCTATGTTTCTTGCTGAGGGATGATGACGTGTAAACACAAGGCTTTGCCATTTTAAAAAATGAGTTGTAAGTACGGTAAGGGTACCACTTCATTGGAGAACGACTGACATTATGGGGCAAAAGAGTATTTTACGATTTCGTGAGGAATTGGCCAGCCTTGTGCTGAAAATGCGTAGCAAAGGAATTGATGATGTTCGCTTTTTTTCGGCATTTGAGAAAATTCCGCGTCAACAATTTGTTGCTTCTTCTTGGTTCAACAGTGCTTATGATAATAAAATTATTCCTATTGAGTGTGGTGAATATATTGAGCGTTTAGAAGAACAGCTTTTAATTCTTTTTGCTTTATCGTTGAAGAAAAAACATCGTGTTTTAGAAATTGGTACAGGATCTGGTTTTTGTACGGCTCTTATGGCATGTCTGAGTGACCGCGTGACAACAATTGATCGTTATAAAACATTGGTTGATTTGGCAGGTCAGAGATTTCAAAGTTTAGGGCTCGAAAATATTGTTATACGGCAGATAGACGGCAGTTGCACAGGTACAAGTTTAGGATCATTTGATCGTATTCTTATTTGGCCATCACGTTCAGATGAACCCCAAGAGTTTCTCAATCTTTTAGCTGAAAATGGGATTCTTATTCAAGCTATAGGACCTGACGAAGGGGTACAAACGATGACACGTTATAGGAAAATTGGTAGCCAATTTGAGTGTTTAGAAATGTTTCAAGTGCGTTATCAGCCTTTTATTAAAGGCCTTGCAGAAATACTTTAATTTTTTAGGTTTAAGATACTGTGCAAACTCTTTTCCCTTTTTATTTTACGATAAATTCATTTTGATCTTATTATAAAGATATTTATGAATAAAATATCGAATTTTAACTCTTAGGTAATATTAAAAAGCTTTAATAGAGTGAGTTGAGTATTGACGAGTGGGCAAAACTATGTGGTTCAAGGTTTTGGATAGTATTTTTTTTGGTTATTTTCAAAGAATAGCTTTTTTAGCGATGATAATGATTTTTGCGGGGTGTAGTTCTGGTACGCAGCGCTTTACAAATATTTTCTCTCATCGCGCAGGATCACCACACCCGAATATATTTACACCTATGTCTGCAGATCCGCAAGCGTCACCCTATGGTAGCATGATACAAAGCACCGATTTGCCTCCGGTAGATCAGAGTGGTGTTTCATGGACAGGTGATGATACTGGGTATGATTCTCCACAACAAGGAGGGACGTCTCCTGATAGCCGGATTATGGGGACACCGCCACGCAATCTTGGAACTCTTTCTCGTTCACAAATGGATAATTCTCCGGTCTTCCGGCGAAACTCTTATATTGTTCAAAGTGGCGATACACTGTTAAGCATTGCACGGCAAATAGGAGTGAGTGTTGAAGCATTGAAATTAGCAAATGGTATAAGCAATAATTCCATTTATATTGGTCAAGTACTCGTGGTTCCAAGAAAGCGCACACTAGCAACTTCAAACACCTATAATGATGATAAGGGAATATCAGCAGCAGAATCTTCATATCAGTCTCAAGTTATGACTTCTACAAGACAGAGAAAGGTTCCACCTACATATAAAGCGCCGGTCACAACTTCTCCTTCTGCAAGGATGAACAATTCAAGTATTGAGAAAAAATCTTTTAAACAGATGGCGCAATTCAGTCATGAGACGAGTTTGTCAAATGCTGTTACAAATACGGATAATATTGTGACTCCGCAAGCCACTGGAATTTCTAAGATGCGTTGGCCTGTAAGGGGGCGTTTATTAAGTCAGTTTGGTCAGAAGAAAGGAACGGCAACGAATAGAGGGATAGATATTGCTGTGCCTGAAGGTTCATCGGTAAAGGCGGCGGAAAATGGTGTCGTTATCTATGCAAGTGATGGGTTAAAAGAGCTAGGCAATGTTGTTATGATTCGACATGAAAACAATATTATTACTATTTATGGATGTAACAGTAAACTTGTTGTAAGCAAGGGCCAAAGAGTACGGCGTGGAGATGAGATTGCTAAATCTGGTGTTTCAGGAAATGTTAAAACGCCACGCGTTTATTTTGAGGTGCGTAAGAATTCATTACCTGTCAACCCTAGCAAATATTTAGAAAACTAATTCATTTTGAAAATCTATGGTTTACGTAGTTTGAAAACAGAATAATTCTTTTTCTTAAACGAAATAGTATTTTGATGGGAAAATTATATAAAAATCATATATTGAAGAAGAGTCGTTAGTTTAGTTTGCTAAAAGATAATGCAATTGATTTATATCGTTAATTCTTCCGTTAATGAGGATGCGTATGATATATAAAGGAAGAAAATAAATCTGTTTCTGAAAAGTTTTTTCTCGTTGCCTTCTGTCTTTTAAGGATTTATTTCCTTTCTATAAAGCTATGGTTACATTGTGTCGTTATCGCTTTGTATGACAATTCCTCTGGGAGAGCTTTTTTTCTGAGCCAAAAGTCTATTTTTATGGAGTGAGAATTACCTGAAGTTTATCTATAGGAGATCAAAATGTTTATTAGTAACGCTTATGCTCAAGTTGCAGGCGGTGTTTCCAATGGGACCTCACTTGTTAGCTTTGTTCCATTCATTTTAATTTTTGTAATTATGTATTTTTTTATGATTCGTCCACAGCGTCTACAAATGAAAAAGCGTCAGGAAATGCTTGATGCTGTGCGCCGTGGTGATACCGTTATAACGGGCGGTGGTATTATCGGCAAGGTTACAAAAGTTTACCATGAGAGTGGTGAATTAGAGGTTGAGATTGGTGATGACATGCGTGTTCGCGTTATCCGTTCCACATTAACTGATGTACGTGTTAAAGGAGAACCCATTGCGGAAAAAAAATCAAAATTGAATACTAAACCAAAAACACCACAAAAATCTAAGACTAAAACAAAGAAAAATGTAAGTGTAACTGAAGAGAAAAAAACTGGATCAGAAGAAAGTGAATCTTAAAATATAATTGCGGCTTATGACGTTATTTGACAATGTATTTTTATAAAAATGGATAACTTCTGTATAAAAAATATTCAGCTTATGGGCAGTTTCGTAGTCGATAAATGAACATAATCCCTTTATTTTCTGCGAATTATTGAAAGACTACTTAAAAAGTAATATTTCATTTGTTAAGTGTTGTAGTCAATTTTCCTATTTTTTGAATAAGTTTATTGTTTAAGAGAACAGAGGTTATTTGTTTTTAGTGAATGATCTGAAAGAGTGTTTTAGCTAAATATATTGAAATGAATATGATATTTAATAGCATCTTGTTATAAGCTTTTATAAAATCTAGAAACAGATTTTCAATTGAGTGCTTACTGTATGATCAGAAGAGTGTTTATATGAGGGATGCATCAATTGCTATGCGAGGTATGATTACTCTAGCATTATTTATTACAGATCCTTTGCTGATTTTGAGAAGTGAGAGTAAAAATGCAATTAGTTATCAAAAATAAAGGGTACTTTTGATGTCTCATGCCATTCAAATCCGTGAAGCTCATTTTCCAAGACGTGCACCTATTGATGCTTATGGAAATGGTGGATTTCGTTTTGCTGATATGTCCCATAAAGGATCTATTATTTGTGTTCCATCAGGTATTTATGGTATTGACATGGGGGGACCAATTCCCACTAAAGAGGATATATCTCGAATTTTAGAAGAGGCATCTGAGATTGAGGTTTTGCTCATAGGTACTGGAGTTGAATTATTGCGATTACCTGAAGAATTACGGATGCTTTTATGGCAAAAACGGATATCATCGGATACAATGAGTACAGGGGCTGCTGTGCGTACATTTAATGTTTTGTTGGCTGAAGATCGTGCAGTTGCTGCGCTATTGTTTGCAGTAGAATGATATTTTATTTATCTCCTCTTTAGAGGAAGATATTTTTATCTCTTTTATAGCGTTTTTTCCGATGAGCTCTCTTTATGTATGGAGATTCAATACTGTCCTAATGTATATAGCTAAAAAGTGTTTTGCCTTGACAGTATAAAGGGTAGACAGCGCTAAAAAATATCGTTGTAAGCCCTATGATGTTTTTTCTCGAAAGAATAGTGTATAGTATAACATATACCTGATATAAATACATAAACTCAAGATTGTTTTTCCCTGCATAGTATAATCATAACCTTCAAGAGGAATATCTATCATTATAAGTTTCTCAGTTACGAGATAAAATGAGAGATGCAGTTATTGCATCTCAATTTTTGAACAGAAAAAATTCTGGGCAGCGGAAACCATTGCATTTATAGATAGAAAAACAAAATCTATTAGAGAGATAATTTCTTGTATCTTAACGGAGTGACTTCTTAAATGAAAAGAGGAAGAAGTGTAGGGCACCAATGTTGAAAGAATGAAAGCAGGCAGAGCTTCTATTAGTTTTGACGATCGTCCTGTTAATTTGCATCATATGCTACAAATAAAAGACGGACCTCTGGTAGAGGTTAGCTCCAGTCATTCCATCAAAAACATACTTCCGTTATTCGCATTGATCTTAACACAGAAAAATCAGCTATTGATAGAGACAAATTTGAGATGGTGAAGAGAGGTATTGGAAGAAACGCGCTGGAGTCTATAAGAATAAAGATAGAGAAACTAAAAAATAATCAGTTATGGAGAATAATTGATGAAAACCTATACCTTAGATGATGTTGCAGTATTAATTGATAAAGTGAATAAATATGATGGTGATATTAGCAATTTTGGTACTGCAAAAAATGTGGTTGATGATTTTGTAATTGAAAAGGCGGAGAAAACTCTCGGCTTACAGTTTACAACTTCTTATAAGGATTTTTTAAAAAATTATAAAGGCGGGGAAATTGGTGGTGATGAAATCTATAGTTTTTATGAGAACCCTATAGGTATTCCTTTTGATAATATTGTTTACCGAAACTTAAATGCTAGAAAACGTTGTTTTGAAACGCCAGAACAGCTTGTTGTTAGCAGAACAGATTTTGGTGAAACCTTTTATTTTGATTATACGCAGTTTTGGGATGGTGAATGCCCACTCTATATCATGCTTTCATCTGAAGATTGCGAATATTACGCGAGTAATTTTTATGAATTTCTCTGTAAAAGAATTAAAGAAAGCGTGGGAGCTGAGATACCTGAAGGTGATCAACCGATTGAAAAACCAGAGAACCCTCCCATTCCGCAACTGATACCTTTTTACAAGCGTTTTTGGAAAAAAATATGGAGGAGATGACATTAGTAGTGAGGAAATCTCTAGTTTTTCTAGCGATCCTCTTTATTATTGCAAGTAATTTTTATGAGTTTTTATGTAAAAGGATTAAGGAAAATGTGGGCGAAGATTCATGAAAACCTATACCTCAGATGATGTTGCACAATTAGTTGATAAGTGAACAATGATGCAAACCAAAGATGCAACAGAAATTTAAAAAAGACTAGGCTGGGAGCCCCATCGCGATGAAGTGGGGGATATATTTGCTTATTATTATCTCTCCGATCGTATTGTGCATATCCTTTATGATATTGTAAATTACGGCGAGAATGGGGGAAAGTTTCGGTTGTCTGTTAATCTCACCACTGCTGCTTATTGTCTTGGCTGGGAATATGATAATGGCGAAAAATCGCAATATAAAAATACATTAATTTCCGCAAAAGATGACTTTGATATTAAAGCTTCAGATCTTTCTGAAAGCCATATTGAAGAAGCTTTAAATAGGCTAATAGCTTGGGACCAAGAACAAGTTATTGAACAAAAATTACGTGAAGAAGCTGCAGATCATTCTCTTGTAGCAAAGGCTTTGCTTGGTGATATAGAGGCTTTAAAGAGTTCTGAGGATATATCTCAGTTGTATGTACCAGAATTTTCTGATTACAGCACAATGACGAGGTATGATCGCCTCCTTCTTTTTGCTCAAGCCTATAAAAATGGAGAATTGGACGATATTCTCGCACGCAAAAAGTTCAATCAGCGCTTGATGAATCTTACTGCAGCAAGCCGCATTCTCAAAACGCAAGGGTGGTTTTCTATGGAGCCTGGAAAAATGTGGCTCTCTTTGCCGGATCGTTTTATTAAGTTAGTTTTTGGCTTTGTACATCTCCATGATCAGTACAGTGTCCATCTTGAACTGAAATATCTAACGAAGAGATTTCTTTGGTTTGCTGGTATATTCATTTTCATGGACAACGTAATCTTGTAGGTCCTACGGATATTTATCAGTCTTTTAATACACTTGGAGGGAATAGTATTCTTGATAAAGGGATTGATATTTGTGTGGAGACATTAAACGAGCAAGAGTTGACAAAAATCTCTGAACGGATAATACAATGGGCACGTGCCCAAGATTTACAAGCATCGATAGAAAGTAAAACACTTGTTCAAAAGTATAGCTACAATATAGATATAGTTTGGCATTTGGCTTGTTTAGCATTAACTGGTAAGATTGATGTGCTGAAATCTTATCAATTTTTTTTAGAAGTAGGTACGATTTCTGAATATTTAGAAAGCAATATTGTAAAAAAGTCTGTTAAGTACGCTGTTGAATTTGCTGAAAAACATCTAAAAATCCTTCATGAGCGAGAAACAACAGAAGCACATCTTGCTCCACAAGTTTTGATTACTTTCAATAAAGTTGCAGAGCAATTAAAACAAATGGGGTGGACAGTTTATCGTGATAAAAACTACAATCGCAATGCTTATTTCATAAGTAAAGACCGTATTATTAATATAGTGTACGAGCTTAATAAAGAAGGAGAAACACCGCTTGTTAGTTTCAAGGTTTCTCTTTCACCGCTTGTTTTTTCTACAGCTTATCGGCATATATTTCCTAGTAGACCTCAATATATAGCCCTCAAAGAAGCAGAAGAAGTTTATACAGTTTCTAGTACTGAATTGGACGAAGGCAAACTGAAGCAGATTTGTGCAGATATTCTTGAATGGGCAGATCGGCAAAATGTTAATCAAATCATCTATGATTATGCCGTTGTGTTTCCAGATAGTGAATATGATTTTGCGCAGTTTCACCTTATTGCTCTTATTCTGATTGGGGATGTTGAAAAGCTGAAATCTTACAAGGAGAGTTTTAGAAAGGGAAATCCTTTAGGCTTTGTGAAAGGTATCACGAAATATACAAACAACAACGCTCTTAGTCTTGCACGGGGTTATCGAACGTTTTTTCCCAAAAACACTCCGATTTTAAGCTTGGATCCACAAACAACATCTATTGCTTCCAAAACAGCATCTGTTGAGGCGACAGAGGAGGTAGAAGAAACGGAGATGATAAAGATGCTTCATTGACCATGGAAAGTGCTCATGCACTTTTAAAAAACCTAGGCTGGTCAACTGAGAAAATCGATGAGAATGATCATATAGCAAGCTATCAATTGGCTGATCGTGAAGTCCAAATACTTTATAACGATGAAATTGCCAAAGATTGTCCACAATTTGATAGTGCCTTTTTGATTAGCACGGGTATTCTTTCTGTTGCTTGCAAATTCATTTATCCTACACATACAGAAGATTTCCCAGCTATACAGCTTAATTTTGAAGCCAAGGGACTGGATTTTTTGAACCAGAAGTCACTGCAGATCTTTTAACACAGGCGCTTGATGATGCACTAGAATGGGCAGTAAGCGCTATTGATCTTTCTGGAAGACTTCGCTGTGATTATGGTCGAGATCCTTGGCAACAGGATGCAACGTCTAAAGCAGACAATCCGGATTATGCTTTGCTTCATCTTGGTGCCCTTGCTTTATTGGGTGATGTTGAAACCTTGCATTCTTATCAGCAAAGTTTTACAGCAGGAGATCATTTAGACTTTGGCGAAAGCATCCAACAGCTTCATCTTGAACGGGCTATCGCTTTAGCCAAGGAAGTAGCAAAGGTGAAGCAAGTGAGCTACGCTTTGATTGAACAGGTGACAGAAAAGCTTGATGATCAACAAGAGGTTATCAGCAAGAAGCAATCCAGCTCTTGGAGGGAGAAGTTATTAAATCTATTGAGAACAAGGAATACATGATTATTGTGAAAAAAGCGAAGGGGATTATAAATTATGAAATGGCTAAAGAAAAAAGAGTATGGGTTTGCTGAGCCTGTGGAATTTCAAGGTATAAAGGTTTATCAGGCAGATAATCTGTTTGAGCCTGAAACAGTTTCTTCTTGGAAAGAAAAAGGACAGGTAGTAGAAGGCACAAACCTAGAAAGAATGACATCAGGAAGAGCTCCTATTGGTATCGATTATCGGCCTATCATGTTCCATCCTATGACAGACGAACAAGATGGCCCTATAGCTGAGATTCTCTACTCATTTTATCAAAACAAGAGTTTTGTTACCCATATGAAGCCAAAGACCAATTTTATCAAAAAAGCTATTTGTTGGATTTCAAAAAAAAATCCTAAGTAGGAAAAAAGTGATTATTGCAAATATTGAAGTGATGCCACGAAAAAGCTCTCTCTAAGCTTGAAGGATCATCCCTTAAGTTACATCATATATTGTAAATGTAAGATGATCTTACAGCCACAGTTTAGAAAAGAATTTTATCAAGAAAATATTCCTTATATTCTATCAATGTAAACCCAATTCCATTGGCTATGTAGACCAATATTGATCAGTTGAAACACTATTATTAGCGAAAACACACTGTGACTTATGGAGGAAAATTTATGAAAAATTATATGTTATCAGATGTTGTACAATATATTGATACGTATAATCATGTTATTAATTTTGGCACTAAAGAGAATGCGCCTGATGATGTACGGATTAAAACAGCTGAGAAAACTCTCGATTTACAATTTACCTCTTCTTACAAGAGTTTTTTAAAAAATTATGGAGGAGGAGAAATTGGAGGTGAAGAAATATTCAGTATTTATGAAATCTGTGCTGGTATTCCTGCGGGTGATATTGTATACCGAAATTTGCTTGATAGACGAGATGGCTTTACGAATCCCAAACAGCTTGTTATCAGCACAACTGATTTTGGTGAGACATTCTATTTTGATTATTCTCAATTTCGGGATGGTGAATGTCCACTCTATTTCAGGTTTCCATCTGAAACTCCGCAGTATTATGCAAGTAATTTTCATGAATTCCTCTGTAAAAGAATTAAGGTTCATGCGAGCTGATTTTCTTTGTATGGTGTTTTTAGTTTCAAGGTGGAGGCGCTTAGTGGTTATTTTTCCTCGTTTTTAAAAGTGTTAACATTGCTCTATTTTAAAATAAACTAAACAACATAAAAAAGAATGCATTATGGCTTTAGAACAAAAATTAGCAAAGTATTATGTCAAAACTATACCTCTGTTATACACAAAAAAACAATATGATAAGATTTGATATTGATCAAAGACAAATATCCTATGATGAGACAGAAATATTGGAGGAAAGAAAGAGTATAATCAAAAAGAGGAATCTATTGGAAGTAATTGATACAGAAGATGGTATCAGTAACATAGAATAGAATATATGGGAATGAAAGCTAGAGAAAGGCATGCGCTTTGGTTGATGAAAAGAGGAAAATAACCAATAGAAAAAAAGCTTTGAAAAGTTTTTTATCTGTCTCTTATGAAATCTGCTCCATTACTATTGAAATTGGAGAGTCTATGGGAGGGGGCAACAGCTTTTCTTCAATCAATGAGATTTCATAACATACGCTGTTTTTTCATATTTTTACCTTATGTATGTGCATCATGCTTGAATAACCTATAACGAATAAGTATTGCTTATCAAATGCCTAATTTTTAAAACAGCGCACCAATATTTTCAAATATTTCGTTTAGTTCCTTTATAGTTTTACACGTAATGCGATGAGATATTTGGACATTGAAAGACCAAAATCCTTCATCCCTTATATGTAAAGATATCATAGGAATAAAATCTTGAGGCGATGAACGCATGCCCTCTAAAGTGATTTTTATTTGCGCGCTCATTTCATTAGAAACATGGGTATAAAGGGATAAACTTGCATGATTATTTTCCCATGAATGAATATTCATTCTCAAGTGTCGGCATTGTAGAGTAAGTCAACTTTTAAAAGATAAAAAGACTTTATGTGTTTGGGTAAGCAAAAAATACCCATAAAAGGAATCTTAATTCATATAGATTTATAGAGGTATATTTGAAGAATTTATTCTTCTTGTTGTGTTTTCTCATCTATCGTTTTTTTATATGAATAAAAATAGGGTATTAATTGTTAAAAAAGGAAGTTAAGAAGTGTCATAGAATGATAGATTCTCTTTCTTATTATCTTGATATTTTACGTGCTACAGATCGTGATCGCTATATATCGGTTTTATTTGCGCCTAAAAAAAAGCGCAGAGCATTAGCTGCTCTTTATGCTTTTAATGTAGAAGTTTCTCGTATTCGTGAAATCGTACACGATCCGCTTATCGGTGAGATACGGTTACGTTGGTGGTATGATTCTATTGCTCATGGTGAAATACAAAAGAGTAACAATAATCCGATTTTGGATGATTTGCTTGCTGCAATGGCTCTTTTTGATTTACCTAAAACAGCTTTTTTACGGTACTGTAATGCGCAGATTTTGGATCTTTATCACAATCCTATAGAGACTCTTCATGATCTTAAATTCTATTGGGGTGAAACCGCGAGTATCCTTTTACAGCTTTCTTGTCAGATATTAGCTCCTAATAGAACACAAGATTTTACAGATGCTTGTGAACATGGAGGAATTGCACAAGGATTAAGTGGTGTGTTGCGCCTTTTATCATTTATGCAATCACGATATCATTATTACTTACCTGCTGATGTGCTAAAGGCTGTAGGAGTGGAGAGGAGAGATTTAGAGTCACATCGTGTCAGTAACGAACAGGAATACCACATTATTGAAGCTATGGTAGCGTTATCGCGAGATCATTATACAAAGTTTTATGAGCGTTCTAATGCGTTGCCTAGAATCCTTAAACCAGCATTTCTTCCATTGGCAATTATACCAGCATCTCTTCAAAGAGCGCAGCAGTTGGGAGCAGCAGTTTTTCAAGAAAGCGCAACTTTGCCGTTGATTTGGCGCTATTGGATAATAACATGGGCAGCGATAAGCGGTAATTTTCCAAAGATATCATAGAGGGAAAAGGAGTATTATTCAAAACCAAGAGAAAGAATAAATCTATTGAAGGTCACTGTATATTATGAATGTAAATCCTTCTTGATTATCCGAATTTATTATCTGGAAAATACTGCTCATGCGTTGATGAGAATTTTCTTCAAACAGTGAAAATTGGATTTATGAAGTTGAAGATATCGTGTGTTTCTTTTGCTATTTATTCATTTTGTTGGGTGCTCTCTATCGGTAGATGATATAAAAAACATAAAATATAAGCTCAGATTTATAAAATACGTTAGTTGATTTTCTTGCTGTTTGAGAAAAGCTCCTTCAAAATGGGCATTGGAGAGGAAGATTTTGCTACTCAACAGTGAAATGTATAGCTGATATCTCATTTTCCAATGAAGTACAATTTGGGGGATAAGACAATATAATAAGCTCTATAGAAAAATCTGTTATTGGAGAGAAATATAGCACGCAAAACTATAAGGCTATAAACTATTATCGTTTGTTATGAGGACATTCAGAGAGCGGTTTATACGGGTTGAATTCTTTCTTAATATAAAGAACGCCATATTCAAAATCATCCCCACCACTTTCTGTAAACGCACAGGTCCACAGAAAAGCTTATATTTTTACAGATATTATTCGTTCTGACACTACAGAGAAAGAAGTCTATCTTATTTTCTTACATATAGAAGGAACTCTGATTACCTTTTTATCCCTTAAAAGCATCAATGATTCACTGTATTTTATTGGAGAGTATTGAAGATTTGCTGATAATTAGTGCTATTAATTTCCAGAGGATGTTCTTTATTAGCAATTTGCAGCATTCCTAGCTTTAGATCTTCCCTTGTCATCATATCTATATTGGCACGAATATGAGGAGAGAGAGCATCAGGAGACGTATCTTGAGGCATAGTTACGGTCTTTATTTGATACACAATACGATTTGTTATAACTGGACCTTTTACGATGCCATAATGACCTTTTGGAGCAGAAAATAATGCTTTAATACCTTCAACTCCAAAAGTTTCAGATGAATCTTGGCGTCGTAGAGCTTGTGTTGTTTGTGTTATGAGACCAAGTGTATGAGCAAGAGAAATAAGACTTTTTCCTTCCGTGAGTTGTTTGAGAGCATTTTGAGCTTTTTCATCAAGAAGGCGTTGAATTTCTTCACTTTTCCATTGAGATAGAACATCTTTCTTAGCTTCTTCAAGTGTTCTATCGCGAGCGGGGATAACTTTATCTACCTTATACCAGAGATAGCCATCTGTTTGCAGAGAAAGAGGATCAAGATCGACTCCTTCATTTGCTTGATAAATGGCATTCAGTACAATGTCTTTTTCGGGTAAATCCGTGATTATTGTACCTTCAATTGTTTTTCCTGTTTTATCAAGAGTGATTGTCCGAAGAGATAATTTATATTGGTCAGCAAGTTCTTTAAGAGAAGCGCCTTCAAAACGAGCATTTTCGATTGCTGTATAATTATTACGTATGATATCCACAGCACGACTTTGGGCAAGTGTTTGCCGAATATTTTCTTCTACCTTTTCAAAGGGAAGAGAGGCTGAAGGTTCAATATGTATAACGCGAACGATAACAGGGCCTTGTAAATCATTAATTACAGAACTGATTTGTCCTTTCTTGAGTTCAAAGATTTCAGATGCAAGATGATTAGGAAGCTCGCTTTCTGTGAGAGGTCCTTTTTGTATATCACTAAGAGTTTTGTTTTCCGTTTTAACTAACGCTTCAAAACTCAATCCATCTGATATTTTTTTTGCTGCATTATCAGCAGCCTCGCGTGTAGAGAATCGCAACTCTTCAATGGTGCGTTTTTCAGGAATCATAAAACGTGAGGTATTTTGGGTGTAATAAGCTTTAGTTTCATCTAGGGAAATATCTTCAGGTTTTACAATATCAGCGGACGTCATAGATAACAAAGAAACAGTACGGTATTCAGGAGCACGAAATTCATTTTTATGCGTTTCAAACCACCTTTGCAATGTTTCCTGATCAGG
Organism: Bartonella sp. MM73XJBT; assembly: GCF_028618465.1. Lineage (NCBI taxonomy): Bacteria > Pseudomonadati > Pseudomonadota > Alphaproteobacteria > Hyphomicrobiales > Bartonellaceae > Bartonella > Bartonella sp. MM73XJBT. The sequence goes on from NZ_JAQISY010000010.1 coordinate 22,767, forward strand.
ATCAGAATTTTTTTCCTTTTCTTTTAAATCAATCACGAGATAATCAGCAATACGAGTTTCTCCTTGATAAAGAGCAAGGGCTTTGTAAAAGAGGTTTGGTGCCTTCATTCCAGATAATGAAGCTGCAATGAGTTGGTTACGCTTTTCTTTTTGGGTGTAATAGTCAAGGAAATTACTTTCGCTGATATGTAAATGTTGAAGATAGTTACGAAACAAATTTTGATCAAAAACACCATTTGTTTGAAACATATTATCAGCACTAAGAATACGAGCTATTGCATCTTTTGAAAGACTAATTTTCATTTTACGCACCTGTTCATCAAACAGTATATCGTGTTGTAATTGATTGAAAACAAAAGCTGGAATTTTATATTGCTGCATTTCATTTGGTGTGAACATTCGTCCAAGATGAGATGTAAACGCTAAACGCGCGCTTTGATCGACCAGTGCAAGACGATAATCATCAACAGTTATTGTGGATTTTCCAGAAGTAATAAGGTCTCTTTCACTCTTGGTGTGTAACTGTGGGATTCCCCATAAAAGGATGAAACATAAGAGTAAAATAGTAAGGAAAATTTTAAAAACCCAAGAATTTGCAGCATTTCTTAAGACGTCAAGCATTGTTCAATTCCATTTTTAGCATGCATTATTATCAAAGCAGTGATGGAATTTGCAATAAAGAAATAAAAGATGCAAGCTTAAAGACTTGCTTTCGTTTTATAATTTGGTACCTAAAGATAAACAATGTTTCGTGATAGTTTTTGAGGTGAAAATATGTCTCCAAATATTCGGCCTTTTATCGCTGGAAATTGGAAAATGAATGGAACCGGTGAATCACTTGGAGAATTGCGTGCCATTGCTGCGGGCGTGAGTTCTGATTTAGGCCGTTTATTTGAAGCGCTTATTTGTGTTCCAGCAACACTTTTATCACGTGCTTTTGATACATTGGGCGGTGAAAATCTTCTTCTAGGGGGGCAAAATTGTCATTTTGATGATCATGGACCTTATACTGGAGATATTTCGGCTTTTATGCTTAAGGAAGCCGGAGCAAGTCATGTCATTATTGGGCATTCAGAACGCCGCACAATTTATCAAGAAAGTGATGCAATTGTTTGTGCGAAAGTGCAAGCGGCGTGGCGAGCAGGTCTCGTTGCTCTTGTTTGTATTGGTGAAACATTAGAAGAGCGTAAAAGTAATAAAGTGTACGATGTGCTTACGCACCAGCTTGCAGGATCTTTACCAGACGATGCAACAGCAGAGAATACTATTATAGCTTATGAGCCTATATGGGCTATAGGTACAGGCAATACAGCTAGTGTAGCAGATGTTACAAGAGTTCATGATTTTATTCGTGATGAGATGCGTTCTCGTTTTGGGGGTGAAGGGGACAAGATGCGTCTGCTTTATGGTGGATCAGTAAAACCATCTAATGCATTTGAGCTTTTGAGTATTGCTCATGTTAATGGCGCTCTGATAGGTGGAGCAAGCTTAAAAGCAAGTGATTTTTTAACTATTTGCGATGTTTATCGTAAATTATAAGAGAGGAATCTTGGTTTCCCCTTGGATTATGCGTTATTTACGTGTAAAGAGCCATGGAGAGTTATTTGAAGAGCAAGGTTTATGCAAACAGTACTTATTATTATCCATTTTTTGGTCGTTATTCTTTTGGTTGGTATCATATTAATTCAACCTTCAGAAGGAGGTGGGCTTACTGCAAATAGTGGTTCTGGGTTAATGAGAACACGTGGCTCTAAGAATCCGTTAACGCGTTTGACTGCTATTTTGGCATGTTGTTTTTTTGTGGTATCCATTGGGCTTACCGTAGTGGGTAATATATCAAATTCTAGTTCTGACATTCTCAAGCGTATTCCGGCGAATTTAGAACAGAACTCTACAAATAAAGAAACGCCAAAAGTATCATCATCAGATAGTAAGCCTCAACCTTCCATTCTTGAGCAGCTAGGAGGTGTTTCGGTTCCACCTCAAGAGCAAAAACAGCCTACAAATTCTACAACAGAAAATCCGCTACCACCGGCCCTTGAAACTCCAATTCCGGATAATGGTACAAAATAGTTTTTTCAAAAGAGAGTAGATTTTTAAAAAGGTGTTTTGGTACCTTTTTTATTTTAGAGAAGAAAACAGTTTATTTTTGCATTTTTTGCTGGAAAAATCATTCTAAACTGCTTATCACCATAAGCCCATGGCACGTTATATTTTTATTACTGGTGGTGTGGTTTCTTCTCTTGGAAAGGGCATCGCTGCAGCGGCATTGGCAGCACTATTACAAGCGCGTGGGTACCGTGTAAGGCTTCGCAAACTTGATCCTTATTTAAATGTTGATCCAGGGACGATGTCGCCTTATCAACATGGTGAGGTGTTTGTGACCGATGATGGTGCAGAAACGGATCTTGATCTTGGTCATTATGAGCGTTTTACCGGACGTTCTGCAAATAACCAAGATAATATTACAACAGGACGTATTTATCGGAATATTATTGAACGAGAACGACGTGGTGATTATTTAGGAGCAACCGTTCAGGTTATTCCCCATGTTACTGATGAAATTAAGAAGTTTATTACTACTGGAAACGAAGAATTTGACTTTGTTTTGTGTGAAATAGGTGGAACGGTTGGTGATATTGAAGCGATGCCTTTTTTAGAAGCGATTCGTCAACTTCACAATGAATTACCACGTCATAATGTTGTTTATGTGCATCTTACCTTAATGCCTTATATTTCGTCAGCTGGTGAATTAAAAACCAAGCCAACACAACATTCTGTCAAAGAATTACAATCAATTGGTATTGCCCCCAATATTTTATTGGTGCGTGCAGACCGGCCTATTCCAGAAACAGAGCGAAGTAAATTATCACTTTTTTGTAATGTCCGCCAGAACGCCGTTATTCAGGCATTAGATATGCCAACGATTTATGATGTTCCCATAGCATATCATAAGGAAGGGCTAGATTCGGAAGTTCTTTCTGCTTTTGGAATAGAACCGGCACCTAAGCCCAAAATGGAGTGCTGGGAAGATATTACACATCGAATTCATCATCCCGAAGGGGAAGTGACAATTGCTGTTGTTGGCAAATATATCGGATTGAAGGATGCTTATAAATCCCTTACCGAAGCGATTGCCCATGGTGGTTTAGCCAATAAAGTAAAAGTTAATATTGAATGGATTGATGCGGAGCTTTTTGAAAAGGAAGATCCTACATCCACTTTATACAAAGTGCATGGGATTTTGGTTCCTGGTGCTTTTGGAGCACGTGGAGCAGAAGGAAAAATTCGAGCAATTCAATTTGCGCGGGAGCATAAAGTTCCATTTTTCGGCATTTGTTTTGGCATGCAATTGGCTTGTATAGAAGCTGCACGCAATATTGCTCAGATTGAGAATGCTTCATCAAGTGAATTGTGTGAAACCAAAAATCCGGTTGTTGGTTTGATGCGGGAATGGCTCAAAGGGGATGTTTTTGAGAAACGTACACAATATGGAGACCTTGGTGGGACAATGCGTCTTGGTGCTTTTGCTGCTGAATTAAAAGAAAAGAGCCATATTGCCCAAATTTATGGGATGACAAGGGTTTATGAGCGACATCGTCATCGTTATGAGGTCAATATTGATTATAAAGATAAACTAGAACAGTGTGGTTTAATTTTTTCTGGTATGTCTCCCGATGGTATTTTGCCAGAGGCGGTAGAATATACAGATCATCCATGGTTTATTGGTGTTCAATATCATCCAGAATTAAAATCACGTCCATTTGATCCACATCCACTTTTTTCTTCTTTTATTGAAGCAGCTGTAGAACAAAGTCGATTAGTTTAGTTGATAAATGAAGTTATTTGCTTTTTGAGGGATAAAATGTCTGAACAAAATGCCCCAAATGCTCTTGTGAAAGTTGGAAATGTTGTTTTTTCAAATGAAGCACCTTTTTCATTGATTGCGGGACCATGTCAGATAGAAAGTAGAGATCACGCTTTTGAAATGGCTGGTCGGATCAAGACAATTACCGATCAAGTTGGTATGAGATTTGTTTATAAATCAAGTTACGATAAAGCCAACAGGACATCTTTAGATGCGGCACGTGGTATTGGTCTTGAAAAAGCAATGGCTATTTTTGCTGATTTGAAGAAGGAATTTGGTTGTCCGATCTTGACGGATGTGCATACAGAAGAGCAATGCACGATGATTGCTTCCACAGTAGATATTTTGCAAATCCCTGCTTTTTTATGTCGTCAAACAGATCTTTTGGTAGCAGCAGCCAAAACGGGACGTGTTATCAATATTAAGAAAGGTCAGTTTTTAGCGCCGTGGGATATGAAGAATGTCTTAAGAAAGGTCACACAAAGCGGTAATCCGAATGTTATGCTTTGTGAGAGAGGAACTTCATTTGGTTATAACAGGCTTATTTCTGATATGCGTTCATTACCTATTTTACGTTCATTTGGTGCTCCTGTTATCTTTGATGCAACGCATTCTGTTCAAGAGCCAGGTGGTCAAGGCGATTCATCTGGTGGACAGCGTCAATTTGTTGGAGTTTTGGCGCGTGCAGCTGTTTCGATTGGGGTAGCAGGTCTTTTTTTAGAAACACATCAAGATCCTGATAATGCTCCTTCTGATGGACCGAATATGGTTAAAATTGATCAGTTGCAAAGATTGCTTGAGACTTTAATGGAATTTGATTATTTATCCAAAAGGATTAATTGAATATACAATTATAGGGGATATTGCATCATTATGGTGTTAAAAATAAATCGAGGGTTTTGTTGGATGAGGAAAAACACATGGCTATAATTGTTGATATCATTGGACGTGAAATACTTGATAGCCGAGGTAATCCAACGGTAGAAGTTGATGTTCATTTGGAAGATGGGGCTTTTGGCCGTGCTCTTGTTCCCTCTGGTGCATCAACAGGAGCTCATGAAGCTATTGAGCTTCGTGATGGTGGTATGCGTTATCAAGGAAAGGGTGTTGAAAAAGCAGTTTCTGCAATAAATGGCGAAATTCTTGAAGAGCTTGGCGGGCGAGATGCAAGAGATCAAATTGCCATTGATCAAGCGATGATTGCCTTGGATGGCACACCCAATAAAGCACGTCTAGGTGCGAATGCACTTCTGGGTGTTTCATTGGCTGTTGCAAAAGCGGCAGCAAATTCATTAAGTCTGCCTTTATATCGTTATATTGGTGGTGTACAAGCGCATGTTCTTCCCACACCTATGATGAATATTATTAATGGTGGTGTTCATGCTGATAACCCGATTGATTTTCAAGAATTTATGATTATTCCTATAGGAGCGCCGACAGTGAAAGAAGCTGTCCGCTATGGCGCTGAAATTTTCCATACGTTAAAAAAACGTTTAAAAGATGCAGGTCATAATACCAATGTTGGTGATGAAGGTGGTTTTGCACCGCAATTTAAAGGTGCGGAACAGGCAATTGATTTCATTATGGAATCTATTATAGCGTGTGGATATCAGCCAGGTGAGCAGATTGCTCTTGGTTTAGATTGTGCTTCAACCGAATTTTATAAAAATGGTTCGTATTTTTATAAAGGTGAGGGTAAATGTCGTGATGTGGGAGAACAAGTCGATTATTTAGCGCGACTTGTTGAAACTTATCCCATTATTACGATTGAGGACGGGATGGCTGAGGATGATTGGGAAGGTTGGAAGTTACTTACAAATTCGATTGGTACAAAATGCCAGCTTGTTGGTGATGATTTGTTTGTAACAAATTCCGCACGTTTGCGTGATGGTATCAAAATGGGAGCAGCCAATTCCATTCTTATCAAAGTAAATCAGATTGGCACGTTGAGTGAAACGCTTGATGCTGTAGAAACAGCGCATAAAGCAGGTTACCGTGCCATTATATCTCATCGTTCAGGTGAAACGGAAGATTCTTTTATTGCAGATCTTGCTGTTGCAACGAATTGTGGGCAGATTAAAACGGGTTCGCTTGCACGTTCAGATAGATTAGCAAAATATAATCAGCTCATTCGTATTGAAGAAATGCTAGGCAATCAGGCATGTTATGCTGGTTGTTTGCGCCGTTGATCGTGGTGATCATAACATTTTAAATGATGAATATCATTGGGATTGTAAGTTTAATTGTAGGAGATAGGGGGGGCAAAGATTTTATAGGTGTTAAAAGATGAGAGGTATAATTATCAGTCAAGATCAGGGAACTTATCTCGTTTCTGGAGATGATGGTAGGCGTTATCAATTTGCGACTTGGGATTGGCTAGGAAAAAATCCACCACGGATAGGTGATAGCGTTGATTTTGTGTGTGAAGGCGATAATGTTAATTCTGTTTTTCCATTGTTACAACAAGATTCAGAGCCTTCAAAGCCAATATTAGCACTTATTTGTTGGGTCTCTGGTGTATTTGGTGTTCATCGTTTTATGGTTGGTAAAGTGAAAACTGGTGCTTTAATGCTTATTCTCTCTTTAACACTTTTTGGCTTGATGGTTACAGGAATTTGGGTAATTATTGACTTTATAGTCATTACGGGGGGAAAGTTTACTGACAAAGATGGCAAGCAAATTACACGTTGGTAGAAATTTTGCATTACAAATAAAATATAAAAAGTAAATAATATTATTTACTTTTTTACAGTAAATGTATTAAAATATTGCATGTATTAAATATATAATAAAAAGCTCTAATGTGTATAGTTGTTAAAATATTTTAAAATTATGCACAATTGATTTAACAGTATAAAGAAAGACTGTACCTATTTTATTATGAATAAAATAGGTACACAAATCGTTCGTGTGTTTTGTATTACTCGTTTATAGCGGTGGGAAATTTAAGATCATTGGGGGGAATTTTAAGCTATTTCACTATCTATTTATTCTGGTGAGTACGGCTTGTATTCATGCCGTAAAGCTGATCAACAGTTTATCAAGAGAGCAAAAACTTATTTTATAAATAACAGTACGTAACAATTTTAGAGGTGGTAGAAATGAGAGGTAGAATTATTGGTCAGGATCAAAGTGTTTATCTAGTTTTGGGTGATGATGGTAAACGCTATCAATTCTCGAGTTGGGATTGGTTAGGAAAAATCCACCCAAGGTGGGTGATGCCGTTGATTTTGTGTGTGAAGGGGATAGCATTAAATCTGTTGTTCCTCTTTTGGGGCAACAACCGTCAGAACAACCACAAGCGATAGTGGCAATTGTTTGTTGGTTTTTTGGTTTATTGGGAATTCACCGCTTTATGGTTGGTAAAGTTGGAACGGGTGTTTTAATGCTTATTCTATCTTTATCAGTTATTGGGTTAACTGTGACTTTGATTTGGCGCGTTATTGATCTTGTATTTATTTTGACAGGGAAATTTACTGATAAAGATGGGAATAGAGTCACAAATTAGTAAAGAGCGTATATTAATATAAAAATAGTTAATGTGGCATGGCTATTTAGCATGTAATAACAAATTATTTGCATATGTAGATTTGGTAATGAGGTATTAATCAAAATTATGCATAGTTGAGCAAATGTTAAGAGAATTATGTTGTAAAGACTGTGCTATTATATGTGGACAAAGCAAAAACGCAGATCAATAAAAGTACGCTTTGTGCTCCCAATTATGACGGTGGGTGTTTTAAGCTATTTCAGTTATCACATTTACCATGGTGAATATGGGTTGTATTCACGCAGTGAAGTTAATCAGCGTATTGTTGAATTAGAAGAGGAACTTTATCAGGTAGAATCTGAACGGTTATCCATTGAAAAGCGTATTGCTCTTTTACGCAATGGGCACATTGAGAGAGATATGTTGGATGAGTATATTCGGAAGAATTTGAATTTCTCTAAGGCAAATGAGCTAACAATTCTAACGCCTTGAAAATGATATTAAAAGTCGATGAAAGATCACTCAATTTTTAAAAATATTTTAAAACAACTGCCGGTGAGAGCATTTAAGCTGATGGATAATGCTTGTAACTTTTGTTCGTAACGGTTATTCCTAAACAATCATAAAAGGGAGTTTAGTATGGCAGAAAAATCTAAAAAAGGTTCTGCATCGGTGGTGCACACTGCATTATCAAACACCACAAAGAGAGCACCAATAGCGCATTTTACAAAAAAAGAAGAAATTGATGCTTATCGTGAGATGCTTTTAATTCGTCGCTTTGAAGAAAAGGCGGGGCAGCTTTATGGTATGGGGTTTATTGGTGGATTTTGTCATCTCTATATTGGGCAAGAAGCTGTTGTTATTGGAACATTGCAGGCAGCAAAAGAAGGTGATCAGGTTATTACCTCTTACCGTGATCATGGCCATATGTTGGCGGTTGGTATGAGCCCACGTGGTGTCATGGCAGAATTAACGGGGCGTCGGGGTGGCTTTTCTAAGGGCAAAGGGGGCTCGATGCATATGTTTTCAAAAGAAAAGAATTTTTATGGTGGGCATGGCATTGTTGGTGCACAAGTCCCAATTGGCTCTGGGTTGGCATTTTCGAATCAGTACCTTGGTAAAGACAATGTGGCATTAGTGTATTTTGGTGATGGTGCTGCCAATCAAGGACAGGTTTACGAAAGTTTTAATATGGCTTCGCTTTGGAAGCTTCCTGTTATTTATATTATTGAAAATAATCAGTATGCTATGGGAACGTCTGTTGCACGAGCATCGGCCGAGACTGATTTTTCTCGTCGTGGTCTTTCCTTTGAAATTCCAGGTTTTGTTGTTGATGGTATGGATGTTCGGGCAGTAAAAGGAGCTGCTGATGAAGCAATTTCTTGGGCACGCTCAGGCAAAGGGCCAATCATTCTTGATATGCAGACTTATCGTTATCGTGGTCACTCCATGTCTGATCCAGCAAAATATCGCTCAAAAGAAGAAGTTCAGAAAATAAAAGAGGAACAGGATCCCATTGATCAAGTAAAGAATCGGATTCTTGAACAAGGCTTTGCAAGTGAAGACGATTTAAAATCTATTGATAAAGAGGTCCGTGCAATTGTTGCGGATGCAACAGATTTTGCACAGCATGATCAAGAGCCAGATGCTTCTGAGCTCTATACTGATGTTTTAGTTTGATGCGAGGGAAGCGAATATGTCTATTGATATTTTGATGCCAGCGCTTTCACCAACGATGGAAGAAGGTAAATTGTCTAAATGGCTCAAGAAAGAAGGCGATAAAGTGATCTCTGGTGACATCATTGCTGAAATTGAAACAGATAAAGCCATGATGGAAGTAGAGGCTGTTGATGAAGGTATTCTTGGTAAAATTTGTGTGCCTGAAGGTTCTGAAGGTGTGAAGGTTAACACCGTTATTGCAGTATTGTTGGAAGAAGGTGAAACGGTTGAGGGCATTTCACAAACGACCGATTCTCTAAGTATGCATCAAAAAACTGGGAACGCTTCTTTTTCTTCATCAGTGCTACAACCTCCTATTTTGGATACACTTCCTGATTTTGATATTCCAGCGGGGACACAAATGGTTACAATGACGGTGCGCGAAGCGCTTAATCAAGCTATGGCTGAAGAAATGCGACGTGATGAAAAGGTTTTTCTCATGGGGGAAGAGGTCGCACAATATCAAGGAGCTTATAAGGTTAGCCAAGGGCTATTGGAAGAATTTGGTGCACGCCGGGTTATTGATACACCAATTACAGAACATGGTTTTGCAGGATTGGCTGTTGGTGCTGCTTTTGGGGGATTGCGCCCCATTGTCGAGTTTATGACATTTAATTTTGCCATGCAGGCCATTGATCAAATTATTAACTCTGCAGCAAAAACCCGTTACATGTCTGGTGGACAAATGACTGCTCCTATGGTTTTTCGAGGTCCCAATGGGGCGGCTGCACGTGTTGGGGCCCAGCATTCTCAGTGCTACGCTGCTTGGTATAGTCATGTGCCAGGACTTAAAGTTGTCATGCCTTATAGTGCTGGGGATGCAAAAGGTTTGCTAAAAGCTGCTATTCGTGATGACAATCCTGTTATTTTCCTTGAAAATGAGATTTTGTATGGTCATCAATTTGATGTGCCTCAAATAGATGATTTTGTTCTACCTATCGGGAAAGCGCGTATTCATAAATCTGGACAAGATGTTACGATTGTTGCCTGTGGGATTGGTATGCATTATGCGATTCAAGCGTTGCCAGAAATTGAAAAACTTGGCATTGATGTTGAATTAATTGATTTACGAACCATTCGTCCAATGGATCTTCCAACAATTATTTCGTCAGTCAAGAAGACAGGTCGCTTGGTAACCATTGAGGAGGGATATCCTCAGTCATCTGTTGGAACAGAAATAGCAACGCGTGTTATGCAGCAGGCTTTTGATTATCTTGATGCGCCAATTGCTACCATTTCTGGTAAAGATGTTCCGATGCCCTATGCTGCTAATCTTGAAAAGTTGGCTTTACCGAGCACTTCTGAAATTGTTGAAGCCGTTAAGGCTGTAACTTATAGAACATAACGGAGGAAAGCACTATGCCCATTAAAATTACCATGCCTGCGCTTTCTCCAACAATGGAAGAAGGAAATTTATCAAAATGGAATGTTAAGGTAGGCGATAAAGTTTCTTCTGGTGATGTTATTGCTGAAATTGAGACAGATAAGGCAACAATGGAAGTAGAGGCCGTTGATGAGGGGACGGTTGCCAAAATTGTTGTTCCTTCTGGAACGCAAGGCGTTAAAGTAAATAGTTTAATTATGATTTTAGCAGCAGAAGGTGAAGACTTAGCCGAAGTGGCAAAAATTGCAGAAGAAAATTCTTCTGCTTTTGCCATGAGAGAAACAGAGGATGCAAAACAGATAGCTTCAAAGACAACACAAGCTTCTCATGTGTCATCGGTTCAGCAAGTCATACAGCAGGATAAAAAGGATATACGTTTTTTTGCTTCCCCCTTGGCTCGGCGGTTAGCAGCTCAAGCTGGTCTCGATTTATCACTTGTTTCTGGTAGCGGCCCCCACGGGCGTATTATCAAGCGCGATGTAGAAAAAGCTATGAGTGGTGATATTTTAACGACGCCTTCATCACAAACTGGTCCTTTGGTAGTGGCAGGTTCTTCTGACGAACAGATACTGACACTCTTCAAAGAGGATGAATATACATTCACATCTCATAATAATATGCGTAAAATAATCGCTAAACGTTTGGTCGAATCAAAACAAACAGTACCACATTTCTATGTGACGGTGGATTGTGAGCTCGATGCATTATTGGAACTGCGTGCGCAATTAAATGCTGCTGCACCAATAGTTAAGACGCAAGAGGGGGGAAAGCCCGCTTATAAGCTGTCCGTTAATGATATGGTTATTAAAGCTGTAGCACTTTCTTTAAAAGCTTTGCCCGATGCGAATGTTTCTTGGCTGGAAGGTGGAATACTCTATCACAAACACTGTGATGTTGGGGTAGCTGTTTCTGTTCCGGAGGGATTAATTACCCCAATTGTCCGCCATGCAGAGGAAAAGTCTTTATCGATTATTTCTAACGAGATGAAAGATTTTGCAAAGCGTGCACGTGAGCGCAAGTTAAAAATGGAAGAATATCAAGGGGGCACGACAGCTGTGTCAAATATGGGGATGTATGGTGTGAAAAGTTTTTCTGCTATTCTTAACCCACCGCATGCGACAATTTTTGCTGTTGGTGTAGGTGAACAACGTGCCGTTGTTAAAAATGGTGCATTAGGGATTGCGAGCATCATGTCTGTTACACTTTCCGTTGATCATCGTGCTGTTGATGGTGCACTGGCAGCAGAACTTGCACGGACTTTTAAGAAGATGATTGAAAATCCATTAGCAATGCTCATTTGAGTTTTTAAAAATGCTTCACGTGAAATGTTTGTATGCGTGATATGTTAATATTGTAAAAGCGGATTTAAAGAGTTTAATTAGAGGTATTGCTGTTGATTTGGCAAAGGCATTTTATGTGAAACTGAGAGTGAAAGACACAAGAGAATTTTGTCATATTATTTTTTTAGTTTTAAGCTCAAAGAGTGTGTATCTGTTTTGTGTATATCCATGGAGGGATTACTGTGGCGAATCTTTATGATGTAATTGTGATTGGATCTGGACCTGGTGGATATGTAACCGCAATTCGTGCGGCACAATGTGGCTTCAAGACTGCGATTGTTGAACGTGAACATCTAGGTGGAATTTGCTTAAATTGGGGATGTATTCCAACAAAGGCGCTTTTGCGTTCAGCAGAAATAAAACATTTGGCTGAGCAGGCAAAAAATTATGGTTTAAATCTTAACGGTTCCATTGAAGCAAATATAAAAGATGTTGTTGCGCGGTCACGCGCCGTTTCAGGGCGTTTAAATGCTGGTGTTGGTTTTTTAATGAAGAAAAACAAAATCGATATTATTTGGGGTGAAGCAAAATTTACAAAGGCCGCAAAAGGAAGCCAGCTTGCAGAAATCGTGGTTTCTGCATCATCCAAACCGATTATGCAACCGCAAAATCCAGTACCTAAAGGAACATTAGGAGAAGGGACTTATCAAGCAAAATACATCATTATCGCAACGGGCGCACGTCCTCGTGTGCTTCCTGGTATTGAACCAGATGGAAAGCGCATTTGGACTTATTTTGAAGCGATGATTCCCCATGCAATACCGAAATCACTTTTGGTTATGGGATCTGGGGCAATTGGCATTGAATTTGCTTCTTTTTATCATGATATGGGAGCCGAGGTCACTGTTGTTGAAATGATGCCTAACATCATGCCGGCTGAAGATATCGAAATCTCTGCATTTGCTTGTAAACAGTTAGAGAGAAAAGGTATCCGTATTCTTAGCCAAGCAAAAGTAACAAAGGTTGAAAAAGCTGCCGATTCTCTCATTGCACATATTGATGTGAAAGGTAAGACAGAAATGGTCACAGCGGATCGATTGATTTCAGCTGTTGGAGTTCAGGGCAATATTGAAAATTTGGGGCTGGAAATATTAGGCATAAAAACCGATCGTGGATGCATTGTAACCGATGAATGGAGTTGGACAGGTGTAGAGGGTATCTATGCCATTGGTGATGTCGCTGGTCCACCTATGTTAGCACATAAAGCAGAAGAAGAAGGTGTGATATGCATTGAACGTCTTGCAGGTTTGGAAAATGTTCATCCGCTTGATAAGAGAAAAATTCCAGGCTGTACTTATTGTACACCGCAAGTTGCATCCGTAGGGCTTTCGGAGGCGGCAGCAAAAGAAGCAGGGTATGATATACGAGTTGGTCGTTATTCCTTTTCAGCGAATGGTAAAGCGATTGCTTTGGGTGAAGATCAAGGCTTAGTGAAAACTATTTTTGATAAAAAAACGGGACAGCTTCTTGGTGCCCATATGGTAGGGGCGGAGGTAACAGAACTGATACAAGGTTTTGTTATTGCCATGAATCTGGAAACAACCGAGGAAGAATTGATGCATACTGTCTTTCCGCATCCGACATTATCGGAAATGATGAAAGAAAGTGTATTGGATGCTTATGGTCAAGTTTTAAATGCTTGACGACTGGAGCGCCAATAAAAAATTTGGTGTTTAATTTGCTCATTGGCACTCCATATTGATAAGGCAAAGGCTTAAATGGTTACGGTTGTTGATAGAGTTACGAATAGACGTTTGCGTCATCCTGAGAAGGCACATCGTCCGGATACAAACATTCAAAAAAAACCGGATTGGATTCGTGTAAAAGCGCCAACGTCACAGATCTATAAGGAAACGCATGGTATTGTCCGTGCTTATAAATTAGTAACCGTATGTGAAGAAGCAGGTTGTCCAAATATTGGGGAATGTTGGAGCCAGCGTCATGCCAGCTTTATGATTTTGGGTGAAATATGTACACGGGCATGTGCGTTTTGCAATGTTGCAACAGGTATTCCACTTACTGTTGATGAGAACGAGCCAGAACGTGTAGCAGATGCTGTTGCACGGATGGAATTAAAACACGTTGTTATTACATCGGTTGATCGTGATGATCTTGCTGATGGTGGTGCTGAGCATTTTGCGAAAGTAATTTATGCGATTCGTCGAAAAGCTCCTAAGACAACAATTGAAGTCCTCACACCTGATTTTCGCCATAAGGATGGAGCTTTGGAAATTGTTGTTGCTGCTAAACCTGATGTTTTTAATCATAATTTAGAAACGGTTCCTTCTAAATATTTAAAGGTTCGCCCAGGAGCACGTTATTTTCATTCGATTCGTCTCTTACAACGCGTAAAAGAACTTGACCCGACAATCTTTACAAAATCAGGAATTATGGTTGGACTTGGGGAGGAGAGAAATGAAATTCTTCAATTGATGGATGATTTACGCTCTGCAGATGTTGACTTTATGACAATTGGGCAATATTTGCAGCCTACACGAAAGCATCATCCGGTTATTCGTTTTGTGACTCCTGAAGAATTTGAGTCTTTTGCCAAAATTGGTAAAGTCAAGGGTTTTTTACATATGGCTTCTAATCCTCTGACCCGTTCATCGCATCATGCGGGCGATGATTTTGCGATTTTGCAAAAGGCGCGTGATGAAAAATTTGCCTTACAGAGATAGTTATGCCAACTTTTACAACACATCGGCAGATTGCCCATAGTGCGAGTGAGATGTTTAATCTTGTTTCAGATATTGAACGTTATCCTGAATTTTTACCGATGTGTGAGGCTTTAATAGTTCGCTCTCGCAAAGAATGTGAAGAAAAGACATTGCTTCTTGCTGACATGATCGTTGGTTATAAGGTTATTCGAGAAATTTTCACGACCCAAGTATTTCTTCAACCGAAAAAAAATCTCATAGAGGTTAAATATATTGATGGTCCATTCAAATATCTTGAAAATCGTTGGGCTTTTCATGCTATTGAGAATAGCAATTCGTGTAATGTAGAATTTTTTATTGATTATGAATTTAAAAGCAAAATGCTTAAGCTGGTCATGGGCTCAATGTTTGATATTGCTTTTCACAAATTTACCGATGCTTTTGAAATGCGTGCGCATCAAATCTATGGACCTCCTGTCACATAATGTATTGAGTTGGCGTTTTTGTATGATACCTATTGTAAGTTATATACGGTAGTCGTGGTAATATAAAATCTGGAAATCAGATAGAGAGAGCTTCATTGGAGAGACTTCAAAAGCATTTTCAAAGCATTTTCAACGGTTGCATAACGAATAGCCTTGCGATCAAGCTTACCAAAGCGCATTTCTCTGTGTAAGGTTTTGTGATTTTTGTAAGCAACAGCCAAATGCACAAGCCCCACAGGTTTATCGAGAGATGCTCCTCCTGGTCCTGCAATTCCTGTTACAGCAACGGCAATTCCAGCATATGAATGTTTTAATCCACCCTCTGCCATTGCAAGAGCAACTTCTTTTGAAACGGCACCATAGGTTTTTATAAGTTCAGCACACACGCCAACAAGGCGTGTTTTAGCTTCATTTGAATAAACAACGAATCCACAATCGAGTACATCGGATGATCCTGCAATATTGGTGAGACTTGCAGCAATGAGCCCTCCAGTGCAAGACTCGATAGTTGCTAAACGCAAACCTTTTTGGCGACAAGCTACAAGAACTTCATGTGCTTGTTTTTCACAAAAATATGTCATTTTGGAACTTCTCCTGGATAAAGGACGCTCACTGTTACAAAAGCAGCAATACCTTCACCACGACCAATAAATCCAAGCTTTTCATTTGTTGTTGCTTTGATGGAGATTCGATCAGGTGAAATTGTGAGCATATTCATAAGATTTTCTACCATTGCATGACGATAGGGGCCAATTTTAGGTTCTTCGGCAATCAAAGTGATATCAACATTAGCAATACGACCACTTGCTTGTTTCACAATATCAAGAGCATGACAGAGAAAAATTTCTGAAGATACCCCTTTCCATTGAGGATCAGAGGGGGGAAAATAGGTACCGATATCTCCTGCTCCTTGCGTTGCAAGAAGAGCATCTGTTAATGCATGAAGAGCGACATCAGCATCGGAGTGCCCATTTAATTTTTTATGAAAAGGAATTTTTACGCCGCATAATACAAGAAAAGTTCCTTCCTCGAATGCGTGAACATCATAGCCATTGCCAGTACGGATATCAGGGAATATTTGCATTTTTTTCTGGAGATAGAAATGTGCAGTATCAAAATCTTCGTGCCATGTAATTTTTATGTTGTGAGGATCGCCAGGAACAGTACGCATAGGAATCCCAAACCATTCGGCGATTGCAGAATCATCAGTGAATTCTTTTTTTCCTGCTTGTCTTGCTTTTTCATGGGCCGTTAAGATGTCTTTGAAGGGAAAACATTGGGGTGTTTGTGCACTATAAAGGTGGCTGCGTGGAATTGTTTCTACAACAGAATGTGCACTATTAACACGTTTAAGGGTATCAGAGACAGCAAGAACGGGAAGAACACCTTCTTGGTGGGTGAGGTTGGTATGGATTTTATCGAGGAGTTGTTTTTCTATAAAGGGGCGTGCACCATCATGAATATGCACATATTGGGGTTTTATTTTTTTGAGTGCATGAAGCCCACGTAAGGTGGATATCTGACGTGTAGCACCTCCTTCAACGATGATGAGCTGTTCTTTAAAATCAGCAATAGCTTGTGCACAGATTTGATGATCTTCAGGATGAATAACGAGGATAAGTGTTGTAATAGCTGGATGCAGTAAAAAACAACGCACCGTATGACAAATAACCGGCTCTTGTCCAAGAATCCGGTATTGTTTTGGAATTTCTTGTGGAGTTCCTACTCTTTTACCGCGTCCAGCGGCTAATATGACTGCTGCGATAGAAATATTCAATCTCCTTTTTATGATTTTAGTTTATTGTTTTATGATCATCAGTTTTAAATTGTTTTTGAAAAGTTGGGCGTTTTAAATCCGCAAGAGATATGACTGACAATACATCAAAAAAAGCGTTTAATGCTTTTTGAAGGGCAGTGTTTAAACCACAAAAATCGATCAATGGACAATGAGTTTCTGTCGTATCAAAACATTCTGCCATAGAAAAATTATCTTCTGTTACTTTTACAACATCAGCCACTGAAATTTCTTCTGCGGGCTTAGCCAATTTAACACCACCATTGCGTCCACGCACTGTTTGTACAAAACCTGCTTCAACAAGTGGTTGAAGGATCTTAAATAAAAAAAGCTCAGAAACAGCATAGGCTTTTGCAATTTCTGGAATACGACTGAGAGATCCTTGATTATCTGCACAATACATGAGCATTCGGAGTGCATAATTTGTCTGTTTGGTTAACCGCATTTCATTTCCTCTGTAAACTATCACCGGACGCATTTTATTTTAAAGATATTTTGAAAATGTAGAAGTTTCTTTTCTTTTTGATAAATTGGCTCTCTATTTTAAATGCGGTACTGGACTTGTCAATTTTTGTTACAAGAGGTTATATGAGAACAATGGGATAAGGGTATATAAGCGCATCATGAATACAACATCTATAACAAATCTCCAAGAGGCAGATCATAATACTTATAACGATGAGTTGTATCGCTTAAGTAAGGTGTATATCTTTTTAGGTATCACAATTATTGTCTTGGCTTTGCTCACAGCGTCTGTTTCATTCATCATTCTTATTGGATTAACGCCTGTTGTTCCCAGTAGAGGTGTAACTCTCATTCTTATAGGAATTAATAGTGTCTGGGTTTTAGGGCTTGTGATCATTGTTTTTTATGAGATGATCCCTATCATTCGTGCGTGGCGCTCGAGGCGTGCAGGTTCTCGTCTTCATGTGCGCCTTATTTCGTTGTTTGCACTTGTTGCAACCATGCCAGCTGTCGCTGTAGCTCTTGTATCTGGTCCTGCACTGAATCTAGGACTTGATAGATGGTTTGATACGACAACACGGCAAATTGTTGGTTCTTCTATCGATTTAGCGAACGCATATGCGGATGAAATGCTACAAAATTTGAAAAATTTGTCCTATGCGATGGCCTTTGCCCTTGATAATAAAAAGCTTTTAGAGCGTAATCCAGCTGAATATAGGATGCAATTAACGCGTCATGCTATAGGACGTAATCTACGTGGTGCATTTTTGTTAAGTTCGAGCGGAACTGTTTTTATATCGAGTAATCTTGGGGATGAAGATAAACTCCCAATTCCCCCCTCCAATCTTATTGAGCGTGCAACGAGTGCAAAACCTTTTTCTTTTCAACCAGGAGTTCATGATTATTTTGGTATTATTTTAAAATTTACCAATATTCCAAACACATTTTTGTATTTAGTGCGCGATGTTGATAAAGAAGTTTTATCTGCTTTACGTTTGACGGAAGTCAATACAGATCGTTATCGTGATTTAAATGAAAATCGCCTGTTAACACAAATTGCATTTGGTATGCTTTATCTGTGTCTTTTTTTTAGTTTATTCTTATCAGCCATTTGGGCGGGAATTGCTGTTGCTGATCGTTTGGTACGTCCTATACGCCTTCTTATTAGTGCTGCTGATGATGTAGCTTCTGGGAATATGGAAGTTTTTGTACCAGTGCGTGCAAAAGATGGGGATATTGGGCAGTTATCAAAAACGTTTAATTACATGGTTAGTGAATTGAAAAGTCGGCGCAATGAGTTGATTGCAGTTCGCGACCAAATCGATGAGAGACGGCGTTTTTCTGAAGCTGTTTTATCTGGTGTAACAGCAGGGGTGGCTGGTATTGATGATAATGGCGATATTACAATTATCAATCGGTCTATGGAAACAATGTTCGACATTCGTTCTGAGCAGGTTATTGGCCACAGCCTTTTATCATTAAGTGCTGAAATTTGGCAGGTTTTTCAACTTGCACGTTCGCTAGAACGTAAGAATCATCGTGAACAAGTAACTTTAAGCGTGGCAGGACAAGAACGCGTTTATAATGTACAAATTACCATGGAAGAAGACGACGGACAGGGGCAATCTTGGGTTCTCACTATTGATGATATTACAGATCTTGTTGCAGCACAACGGACATCGGCGTGGGCAGATATTGCACGTCGTATTGCGCACGAAATTAAAAATCCACTTACTCCGATTCAATTATCGGCTGAACGTATTCGTAAACGTTACAACAAAGTTATTACACAAGATAAAGAGGTTTTTGAGCGATGTATTGATACGATTATTCGCCAAGTTGGAGATATTGGGCGTATGGTTGATGAATTTTCTTCTTTTGCGCGTATGCCCAAACCGCAAATGAATGTTTTAGATATACGCGAATTACTGCGTGAAGCATGTTTCTTGATAGAAGTTACGCGACATGATATTCATTTTGAGCAAGATTTAGGAAGTACACCACTTGTGGGTGCATTTGATAATCGTCTTATTGTGCAGGCTTTTTGCAATGTTATTAAAAATGCGAGCGAATCTATAGATTCGGTTATAAGAGAGGAAACTATTCACGGTCATATTCTTATACGTTCTTATTGTAAGAAAGGATGTGTGGTTGTGGATGTTATTGATAACGGTAAAGGGCTTCCTAAAGAGCAAAGGCAAAAGTTATTAGAACCTTATATCACAACGCGGGAAAAGGGAACAGGACTTGGGTTAGCTATTGTGCGCAAAGTTATTGAAGATCATGGTGGTTCTATGGAGTTGCATGATGCGCCGAAGAGTTTTTATGAAGGTCGTGGTGCAATGATCCGTTTGATGTTTCCCTCATATGGGGCTAAGCAGGGTAGTCTTGCACAAGTTACAAGTAATAAGATAGGGGAATAGAATGGTGTCAGATATCTTAATTGTTGATGATGAAGCAGATATTCGTGAGCTTGTTTCTGGTATTTTGGATGATGAAGGTTATGAAACACGTGTTGCTTGTAACTCTGATGAAGCTTTAGCACAAATTAGTGAGCGTATTCCAAAGCTTATTTTTTTAGATATTTGGTTGCAAGGAAGTCGTCTTGATGGTTTAACGCTGCTTGATGAAATTAAAACGCGATACCCTGCTCTTCCAGTGGTTATGATTTCAGGTCATGGTAATATTGAGACAGCTGTTTCTGCTATAAAACGGGGAGCATATGACTTCATTGAAAAACCATTTAAAGCTGATCGGCTTGTTTTGGTTGCGGAACGAACTCTTGAAAACTCAAGTTTAAAACGTGAGCTTTTAGAATTACGAAAACGCTCGAATGAGACATTAGAACTTCTTGGAACATCGAGTGTTGTAAAAAATTTGCGCCAAATCATAGAAAAAGTAGCACCAACCAACAGTCGTATCATGATTACGGGTCCCTCAGGCGCAGGAAAAGAGATGGTTGCACGTGCTATTCACGCACTTTCAACGCGTTCGAATGGTCCATTTGTTACCATAAATGCTGCAACAATTACTCCTGAAAGAATGGAAATAGAATTGTTTGGCAGTGAAATGGAGGGAGGAGAGCGTAAAATTGGTGCCTTAGAGGAAGCTCATGGTGGAATATTATATCTTGATGAAATTGCGGACATGCCACGTGAAACTCAGGGGAAGATTCTTCGGGTTTTAACGGGGCAGACATTTGAGAGGGTTGGAGGCACAAAACGTGTTAGAGTGGATGTTCGTATCATTTCTTCAACGGCACAAAATCTAGAAAACCTCATATCAGATGGGCGTTTTAGGGAGGATCTCTTTCACCGTCTTTCTGTTGTTCCTATTACAGTTCCACCATTGGCAGCGCGTCGTGAAGACATCCCAGAACTTGTGCGTCATTTTGTTAAAACAATATCACAGCAGGTTGGGATTAAGCCGCGTGAGATTAGTGATGATGTGATAGCTATTTTACAAACGCATGCTTGGCCAGGTAATGTGCGGCAATTACGCAATAATATTGAGCGCCTTCTCATTCTTGTACGTGATGGTGAAGGTCCAATAACAGCGGAGTTTCTTCCTAGTGAAGTGAGTGATTCTTTGCCACGTATTCAAATGGATGCAGATGAGAGTATAATGGATTTACCATTGCGTGAAGCACGGGAATTGTTTGAAAAGAGGTATCTGGTCGCGCAGATTGGGCGTTTGGGTGGAAATATATCACGTACAGCTGAGTTTATAGGTATGGAGCGTTCAGCTTTGCATCGCAAACTTAAAGCGCTTGGAGTTTCGTAAGGTTATGCGTGTTATTATTTGTGGTGCAGGGCAGGTTGGTTACGGAATAGCAGAGCGTCTTGCTGCTGAAAATCACGATGTCACTGTTATTGATATTGAAACAAGATTGATTGAAAAAATTCGCGATACGTTAGATGTAAGAGGTTTTGTTGGTCATGGCTCACGACCTGAGGTTCTTTTGGCTGCTGATGCAGACAAAGCAGATATGTTGATTGCCGTAACTTTATTTGATGAGGTGAATATGGTTGCTTGCCAAGTGGCACATTCCTTATTTAATGTTCCAACGAAAATAGCGCGTATCCGTTCACAATCTTATTTAGAACCACGCTATAAAACACTTTTTTCTAGAGAGAATATTCCCATTGATGTGGTTATTTCGCCCGAAGTTGAAGTTGGAGAAATGGTTCTACGTCGTATTGCTCTGCCTGGTGCAATAGATGTTCTTTACTTTTGTAATGATGATATTGTTGCATTGGCTTTGGAATGTATGGAAGATTGTCCAGTTATTAATACGCCTTTGCGTCAGTTAACGGAGCTTTTTCCAGATCTTCGCACGACAGTAACGGCTATTAAGCGTGGTGCAGAATTATTGATTGCGCATTCAGAGACGCAATTGCGTGTTGGCGATATAACCTATATCGTTGTTGCTCGTGATCAAATGCGTCGTGCGGTTGGTCTTTTTGGTCATAAAGAACAAGATACTCATCGCATGATTATTGCAGGAGGTGGTCACATTGGTCTTTATGTTGCTCAGGCTATTGAAAAGCGTCTTCATAAATTAAGATTGAAAATTATAGAATCAGATAGAGAAAGAGCGCTTACAATTGCGGATCAACTTGAAAAAACAACGGTTTTATATGGTAACGTATTGGATCCTGTGATTCTTCAAGACGCGAAAATTGAACAAGCCGATTTAATGATTACATTAACTAATCAGGATCAGGTTAATCTTTTAAGTGCTATTATTGCTAAAAGATTAGGATGCAAGGCCAATATGGTGTTGATCAATAATGTTGCTTACCAAGAGTTTAGCCGTGCAGTTGGTGTGGATGCCTATCTTAATCCACATAGTGTTACCATATCGAGAGTTTTGCAACAAATGCGTCGTGGTCGTATTCGTGCGGTTCATTCAGTTTTTAATGGACAGGCAGAAATTATTGAGGCTGAAGTAATGCAAACCTCTTCATTGGTTGGTAAGTCATTGTCGGAATTAAATTTATCAAATGGTTTGAGAATTGGTGCTATTTATCGCAATAAGACAATCATACAGCTTTCAGCGGAAACACGTATTTTATCTGGTGATCGGATAGTGATTTTTGCTCTTGTTGAGTGTGTTCGCGATGTGGAACAGCTCTTTCGTGTCAGTTTAGAATATTTTTAATCTATTGCCTATGGATATTTGCACTTTTTGGTATAGAGGACAATTGAGATTGGTGGATAGACTTTGTTTGTCTTCAATGGTCAAAACTGGGCAACGCGTTAAGCTTTTTAGTTATGATAAAAAAATAGATAATCTCCCTGCTGGTGTTGAATTATGTGCAGCAGAATCAATTCTACCACGTTCAGCAATTTATCGCCTTGATCCCAATTTTTCGGATGATAAACCAGGGTGTACAATTGTTCAGTTTTCGGATTTTTTTCGTATTATGCTGATGAAATATCAGCAAGGTGTTTGGTTAGATACAGACGTTTACCTCGTGAAACAATTTCATCCAGATGCGAATAAAGTTTGGCTTGCCAGAGAAAATGCTGTAAGAGTAGGTGTTTCTGCACTTTATTTTCCTCCCTATAACCCTATTATAAAAGTGTTTGAAGATTATTGGGCAGGCACAGAAATGGTTCCGCATTGGCTTGGATTTAAACGTCGTGTTTGGAAACCATTTTGGTTGAAGAGGAGAAAAATGCCGATTTTGCCAGGAAATCTTGGAGTGACAATATTTGGTAATGATGGGATTTCACGATTAGCCAAACGATATGGTTTTTTTCATGAAGCAAAGGAAAAAGAAACCTTTTATTATTGGACAGGGAGAAAAACTGAATATATCTTTGATCCAACTTTTGGCGTTGAACCTCTTGTAAATCCACGTGTGATAGGGTTTCATATTCACAGAAAGATGAAGACTACTCAAAAACCTCAAGAAGGGAGTTTTTATCATTGGGCAGTGTCTCGTATTCCTAATGCAGATGAATTTTTCAGTTAGAGTTATTATTGCTATTTTAACCACTAGGATTTTAATCTTTCTTGAAGAGCATTGATTATGGCTTGCTTAACAGAGTAATGTTAGCCTATGGAGAAAATATTGAATGCGTAAAGAGCGATTGTTATATGAACGGAAAGTGAAAATATGAGTGATCCAATGAAAACAGCATTAAGCCTTGTGCCTATGGTTATTGAACAAACTAATCGTGGTGAGCGGGCCTATGATATTTTTTCCCGTCTTTTAAAAGAGCGAATTATTTTTATTAATGGTCCCGTTGAAGATGGTATGGCGATGCTTGTTTGTGCACAATTACTTTTTTTGGAAGCGGAAAATCCTAAGAAGGAAATTAGTCTTTATATTAATTCGCCTGGTGGCGTCGTAACATCTGGTATGGCAATTTATGATACTATGCAGTTTATTCGCCCTCCTGTTTCTACACTTTGTATGGGGCAAGCTGCCTCTATGGGGTCGTTACTTTTAACAGCTGGAGCAAAAGGTCATCGTTTTACATTACCCAATGCACGGATTATGGTGCATCAACCCTCTGGTGGTTTTCAAGGTCAGGCTTCAGATATTGAACGACATGCGCAAGATATTATAAAGATGAAACGGCGTTTAAATGAAATTTATGTTCAGCATACAGGCCAAGATTATGAGGTTATTGAAAGAACTCTTGATCGTGATCATTTTATGACAGCAGAAGAGGCCAAGCAATTTGGCTTAGTTGACGATGTTATACAATATCGTGCAGAAACCGAAAAAGATGAAAAAGATTAAGAGTTTTTATAGAAAAAAGAACTACTTTAAAGAGAGAGCTTTGTAAAAGTATCGCGAAAATAAGAAAAAACATTTAAAGATATTGTGACACGCAGGTTTTTATATGTCTTATAATTTTCTTTATGAAAGACTTCTTTTGAAAAAACGAAGTATTTATATATCGTGGTGAAAGGAAAGAAAAATGAGCAAAATTGGCAATAGTGGGAACGAATCAAAAAATACTCTCTATTGCTCATTCTGCGGCAAAAGTCAGCATGAGGTGCGTAAGCTCATCGCAGGGCCTACAGTATTCATTTGTGATGAATGTGTAGAGCTTTGTATGGATATCATTCGTGAAGAAAATAAATCTTCTGGGATTAAGGCACGTGATGGTGTTCCTACTCCACAAGAGATTATAAAGGTTCTTGATGACTACGTTATTGGTCAGCAACATGCGAAGCGTGTTCTTTCTGTTGCTGTTCATAATCATTATAAGCGACTTGCGCATCAGTCTAAGAGCAATGATATTGAGTTAGCAAAATCGAATATTCTCCTCGTTGGTCCAACAGGCTGTGGTAAAACTTATCTCGCACAAACATTAGCCCGTATTATCGATGTGCCTTTTACCATGGCCGATGCTACTACTTTGACTGAAGCAGGCTATGTGGGTGAAGATGTTGAAAATATTATTCTAAAGCTTCTTCAAGCTGCAGACTATAATGTTGAACGTGCACAGCGTGGCATTGTTTATATTGATGAAGTCGATAAGATTTCTCGTAAAGCTGAGAATCCTTCTATTACAAGGGATGTTTCGGGGGAAGGTGTTCAACAGGCGTTGTTAAAAATTATGGAAGGAACGATTGCTTCAGTTCCTCCTCAAGGTGGGCGTAAGCATCCGCAACAAGAGTTTCTTCAAGTGGATACAACAAATATTTTGTTCATTTGTGGAGGAGCTTTTGCTGGCCTGGAACGGATTATTTCAGGACGTGGTGACAAAACGTCTATTGGTTTTTCTGCTACCGTTAAAGCACCTGATGAGCGTTGTGTTGGTGAGATTTTTCGTGATTTAGAGCCTGAAGATCTTATAAAGTTTGGTTTAATACCAGAATTTATTGGTCGTCTTCCTATTGTTGCTACCTTAGAAGATTTAGATGTCAACGCTCTTGTTCAAATTTTATCACAGCCTAAAAATGCGTTGGTGAAACAATATCAACGTCTTTTTGAGATGGAAAATGTTGAATTAGCATTTCATGAAGATGCGTTACGGATGATTGCGAAGAAGGCGATTGACCGTAAAACCGGTGCGCGTGGTTTACGTTCTATTATGGAGAAGATACTTCTTGAGACAATGTTTGAGTTACCAGCTCTTGAAGGTGTTCAAAAAGTGCTCATTTCGAGTGACGTAGTTGATGGGAAAGCACGTCCTCTTTATATTTATTCAGAGTGTGCAGAAGATAAAGAAAATGTATCGGCATGACGTTGTGTGATATGAGAAGTGGTCATGAACACAATTTTAGGATGATGTTTCTAGATATTGTAGTGATAATGCTTGATTTATACGTTCCCAGTTACCACTTCATGTATTGTGGAAAGCTAAAGTTTTTCAAAGGATGGGCTTGTGTAGTGGATAGATCATAGGCTCCAGAAAGGAGAATTATGCAATATATTGATGAAAAGACAGATGAAATAAGAGAAGGGTTTTACGCTGTTTTGCCTCTTCGTGATATTGTTGTCTTCCCACATATGATTGTTCCGCTTTTTGTGGGCCGAGAAAAATCAATTCGTGCTCTTGAAGAAACGATGGCGGTTGATAAACCGATACTATTGGTTACACAAAAAAATGCTTCTGATGATGATCCAAAATCAGAAGATATTTATGATATTGGTACCTTTGCTAATATTCTTCAACTTTTAAAGCTTCCTGATGGAACGGTAAAAGTTTTGGTTGAAGGCACAGCACGTGCAAAAATTAGTCAATTTGCTTTGAGTGAAGATTATCATCAGGCCTTTGCAACTGTTACAGAGGAGCCTAGAGAGAATGATGTTGAGATTGAAGCTCTTTCAAGATCAGTGATTGCGTATTTTGAAAATTATGTAAAACTGAATAAAAAAATTTCTCCTGAAGTTGTCAATGCTATTGGCCAGATTGATAATCCTTCTAAGCTTGCCGATACGATTGCCTCTCATTTGATGATAAAACTTTCAGAAAAGCAAAAAATATTAGAGCTATTACCTGTGCGCGACCGCCTTGAACGTGTTCTTTCTTTTATGGAAGGGGAAATTTCTGTTTTGCAGGTTGAAAAGCGTATTCGTTCGCATGTGAAACGGCAAATGGAAAAAAACCAACGGGAGTATTATCTCAATGAGCAGATGAAGGCTATTCAGAAAGAGTTAGGAGCAGGTGATGATAGTCGAGACGAACTCTCTGAATTAGAAGAACGCATCAAAAAGACAAAACTCTCTAAGGAAGCGCACGAAAAAGCTGGGACCGAACTCAGAAAATTACGCAATATGTCTCCGATGTCTGCGGAGGCAACAGTTGTACGTAATTATCTTGATTGGTTATTAGCAATGCCTTGGGGTAAAAAGTCAAAAATTAAGAATAATTTAGACTTTGCTGAAAAGGTTATGAATAATGAGCATTTTGGTCTTGAAAAAGTGAAAGAACGCATTGTTGAATATTTAGCAGTGCAAAGCCGAGCATCAAAAATAAAAGGACCCATTATTTGTTTACTAGGTCCTCCAGGTGTAGGGAAAACGTCACTAGCGCGCTCTATTGCAAAAGCAACGGGGCGTGAATATGTTCGTATTTCATTAGGAGGAGTGCGAGATGAAGCAGAAATTCGTGGACATCGCCGGACATATATTGGCTCTATGCCTGGGAAAATTATTCAGTCTATGAAAAAAGCTAAAAAATCTAATCCACTCTTCTTGCTTGATGAAATTGATAAAATGGGACAGGATTTTCGTGGGGATCCTTCGTCAGCTTTGTTAGAAGTACTTGATCCTGAACAAAATGGTACATTTATTGATCACTATTTGGAAGTTGAATATGATCTTTCTGACGTCATGTTTATAACAACTGCCAATACACTTAATATTCCAGGGCCGTTAATGGATCGCATGGAAATTATCCGTATTGCGGGCTATACAGAATGTGAAAAAATGGAGATTGTTAAGCAGCATCTTTTACCAAAAGCATTAAAAGATCACTGTTTATCTAAAAAAGAGTTTAGTGTATCGGATGGTGCAATAAAGTCGATTATTCAGTTTTATACACGTGAAGCAGGGGTTCGTAATCTTGAGCGTGAATTAATGAAGGTAGCACGTAAATCCGTTACAAAAATTCTTAAAACGCATCAAAAATCTGTAAAGATTACAGAAGATAATATTGATGATTTCTTGGGTGTTAAGCGTTATCACTATAACCAGATTGAAGGAGAAAATCAGATTGGTATTGTTACTGGGCTTGCTTGGACAGAGGTTGGTGGAGAGCTATTAACCATTGAAGGGGTGATGATGTCGGGTAAAGGCAAGATGACTGTAACGGGGAATTTGCGTGATATCATGAAAGAATCAATTTCAGCAGCAGCATCTTATGTGCGTTTTCGTGCAGTTGATTTTGGTATTGAACCTCCACTTTTTGATAAACGCGATATCCATGTTCATGTTCCTGAGGGTGCTACACCAAAGGATGGTCCATCAGCTGGGATTGCAATGGTCACAGCAATTGTTTCAGTCCTCACAGGGATAGCAGTACATAAAGATATTGCAATGACTGGTGAAATTACTTTGCGTGGGCGTGTTTTACCGATTGGCGGATTGAAAGAAAAATTACTCGCAGCTCTTCGAGGAGGTATAAAAAAAGTACTTATTCCTGAAGAAAATGCCAAAGATTTGATTGATATTCCTGATGATGTCAAAAATAATATGGAGATTATTCCGGTAAATCATGTGAGTGAAGTTTTGAAATATGCTTTAGTCCGTTTTCCTGAACCTATTGAATGGACAGAGCCTTCCACAGTACCTGTTCCCGTTAGATCAGAGAGCGAGAGTGAAGGAATACAAATTGCACACTGATTCATTTACCTCATTTACAACGGTATTTTCAAAGCAGCAGAAGGTATTTGGGGGGTGTTTTTCTCTTTATTTTGAAAAAAAGTAAAAAAATCCGTGAATAACTGTGATTATTGCTAAAAAAACAATATTTTGGATAAAAATAAGGCTTCTGTTTGCTGTACTTTTCAATAAACTGATCGATGACACGGTTAAGTTGTGTCATCCGGTAATATAGGGAAAGGAAATGTTTTATGAATAAAAGTGAATTGGTTAGCTCAGTTGCTGAAAAAGCAGGAGTTTCAAAAGCACAAGCAGGTTCTGTTATCGATGCTTTTATCGCTTCTGTAACCGAAGCTTTGGCTTCAGGGGGAGATGTTCGTATTCCGGGCTTTGGTTCTTTTGAAGTTTCTCATCGTGCAGCGACAAAGGGGCGTAATCCTTCCACTGGTGCTGAAATTAATATTCCAGCACGTTCTGTACCTAAGTTTTCTGCAGGAAAAAGCCTAAAAGAAGCTGTTAATAAAAAATAATTTGAATGATACTAAAGGGAACCTGATTTATTTATAAGCAGGTTTTCTTTAGAATTTTTCTGTCCTTTCTTTTTACGTAAAGAATTACATCACGTGTCTGCTTTAAAGAGCGTGTTTAAAGAAATGTCTTTTAAGTCATCTATGTTTATTTTACGACGTTTGTAAATGATATAACGTGAAGTTCTCTTGGGGGGCTAGCGTATTTATACTTATGGGCACCATCAATGTATTTATTTGCACCCAGATAGCCTTTGCATTTGAGAGTGTTATAACAGGCATTTTATTCCTTATCTTTGAAGAGCTTGTATTGACACGCTAAATCTCGCTTGTGATGTGCAAGTGAAGAGTTTTGATTGATTTAATATAATATAAGCAAATCCGAAATGAGAGAGTCTTAGGATATCTTGCTTTCTCATTCAGTATCTAGAACAACGAATTATCTCTATAAATCAATATGTCGCTTTTTGAAGGGCTTTTTTTAAAGTTTGGCATAAAGTATGATGTGCCTAAAATATCTTTCTTTACATACTTTCAATAAAATATTTGGCTGTGGAGATTTGTGTAAATTGTAAGGATTATTTTCGTTTTGTTATGCGAGTATGTTACAGTGTGTTCGTATAGTAAAGTGATCAAAAAGCCATTATTGCGTAGTATCTATATGTTCGATATCGTTTATAACTGTAGCATGTTTCATGTCGTTATAGACTTCAACTGATTGAGATATTTTGTGTTTTTTACGGTAGTAAAGGTTTTCGTTTATATAAAAATATCTTTAAAAACTCTGACAATAAAAGAAGCATGTTGCTTATTCGTTGCAGCAGATGAGTTTCATAAAAGCACTTTAGGATGATTTGTCTACGAGAATCCGAGGTCCACTCAGTTTTTTTTTAACAGGCTGGAAGCATAAGAGTATATTTTTATAATAAGGGATTATTTTTTCTCTGCTAACCATTGAGTACAATCATTTAAGGCTCTAGCAGTGAGTGCTTGTTTTTTTGCTAATTTTTTTTCTTTGCCTACCAAACGTTTTTCTAAGTGCTTAAGAGTATCGATAGGGGGAAAAAGTCCAAAATTGATATTCATAGGTTGAAAGGATTGCCTTTCTGTTTCTTCTGCTACAATGTGCCCACCGGTAATATGATTCAAAAGAGCTCCCAATGCTGTGGTTAATGGCGGCAGATAAGGGCTGTTATGGTGATATTCAGCAGCGGCAAAACGCCCAGCAAGAAGCCCTATTGCAGATGATTCTACATAACCTTCACATCCGGTGATTTGCCCCGCAAAACGCAGCTGTGGCCTTTGTTTTAAGCGAAGGGTTTGATCAAGAATGATAGGTGAATTAAGATAAGTATTACGGTGAAGTCCACCAAGACGTGCAAACTCTGCTTTTTCAAGACCGGGGATCATTCTAAAAATGCGAATTTGTTCACTATATTTCAGTTTTGTTTGAAAGCCGACCATATTATAAAGGGTTCCAAGCTTGTTATCTTGGCGTAATTGGACGACAGCATAAGGTTTAACTGCGGGATTATGGGCATTGGTTAATCCCATAGGCTTCATGGGGCCATGTCTAAGAGTTTCAAGTCCACGTTCAGCCATAACTTCAATCGGCAAACATCCATCAAAATAGGGTGTTTTTTCAAAGTCGCGGAATTCTGTTTTTTCAGCATTGTTTAAGGCTTCAACGAATACTTCATATTGCTCTTTATTAAGGGGGCAGTTAAGGTAGTCCCTCCCTGTTCCTTCAGGTCCGATTTTATCATAGCGTGACTGATACCAACAAATATCCAAATCGATACTATCAGTATAGATAATGGGTGCGATGGCGTCAAAAAAAGAAAGCGCTTCTACTCCGGTTATGGTTTGTATTGCCCGCGCCAGTGCTGGTGAGGTAAGGGGGCCAGTTGCAATAATAATATGCTGCCAATCTTCAGGAAAGTCTTTAATTTCCTCACGGTCTATTGTTATAAGAGGATGATTTTCGAGTGCTGACGTAACGTTTTTTGAAAATTCATCACGGTCAACGGCAAGAGCGCTTCCTGCTGGTACTTTATTGGCATCTGCAGCCTTCATAATCAGAGATTTTGCTAATCGCATTTCGCTATGAAGAAGCCCTACAGCATTTGTGGAGGAATCATCAGAACGAAATGAATTTGAGCAGACCAGTTCGGCAAGCTGATCGGTTTTATGGGCAGCAGTTTTTTTTTGCGGCCGCATTTCATGCAAAATAACGGGGATTCCTGATTGAGCGATTTGCCAACTTGCTTCACTGCCTGCAAGACCACCACCGATAACATGGATTGGAGTATTGAATGTCTTTAACATAACCTGCTTTTAGCGAAAGTCACTCTGTATGAAAAGGGTAGATTTTGTTTCTGCAATTTATTAAGAATGATGTGTATTGAGATTTTTAAATATATTTATTTGCTTTTTTTCTTGAATTAATGGTATAGAAACGCCGCTTATATAAGGTTACTGGCTTGTAAGTTTGAGCGGATGTGGCGAAATTGGTAGACGCACCAGATTTAGGTTCTGGCGGGAAACCGTGGGGGTTCGAGTCCCTCCATCCGCACCAAAGGAATTTTTTGAGCACTATAGGTATCTATGTGTCTAGAATTCCGCTTCATGTTGATTTAACACTCAAGTGTTAGAATGTGGTTGTTATCAGAGAGGATTTATTCCTTTCCTTAAGAAGAATGAAGGTTGTTTAATGCAGGTTACCGAGACGCTTAATGAAGGACTGAAGCGCGAAATTAAGATCGTGGTTCCGGCGAGAGATTTAGAAGAAAAATTAAATGAACGGTTGGATCATACCAAGGATAAAATCAAGCTTAATGGTTTTCGTCCCGGTAAGGTGCCTGCTGGATACCTACGGAAGATGTATGGTAAGTCTTTTATGGCGGAAATTCTCAATGAGATTGTTAGCGATGCGCCCCGTTCTATTTTAGCTGATCGTGGTGAACGTTCGGCGATGCAGCCACAAATTGATATGGATGAAGATGAAAAAATTCTTGATGGTACAGCTGATTTTGTTTTTAGTTTAAAATATGAAGTTTTGCCAAAGTTTGAAATTAAGGGCTTTGAGCATATTGAAATTACTCGTGAAATCGCAATTATTCCTGAACAAGAGATTGATGATCAAGTGAAACGTGTGCTTTCTTCTACACGTAATTATTCACCAAAAGATGGTGTTGCTGAAGAAGGAGATCGTGTTACAATAGATTATCTTGGTAAGCTCAAGGGAGTTCCATTTGAAGGTGGAGCAGATAATGATGCACAATTGATTCTGGGATCAAAGCAATTTATTCCTGGTTTTGAGGAGCAATTGGTTGGTGTAAAAGCAGGCGATACGAAAACAATTTCTGTGAAATTTCCTGAAAATTACAGTGCAGTACATTTAGCTGGTAAGGATGCGGAATTTGATATCACCGTTAAAGCAGTTTCCCAATCGGATGAATTAAAAATTGATGATGAAGCAGCACAAAAGGTTGGTTTAGAATCTTTGGAACGTTTGCGTGAAGTTGTTCGTGGGCAAATTGAAAGCCAATATGGTTCAATGACACGTCAAAAAGTTAAGCGTCAGATTCTGGATGCTTTAGATGCTGATTATGATTTTGAGATTCCTGAAGGACTTTTAGAAATTGAATTTAACAATATATGGGCTCAAGTTAATGACGATTTAAAAAAGGCTGGACGCAGTTTCGAAGATGAAGGTGTGACAGAGGAGCAAGCACGAGAGGAATATCGTGTGCTTGCACAGCGTCGTGTTCGTCTTGGTTTGGTACTTTCTGAAATTGGTATGAATGTTGGTGTTAATGTAAGTGAAGATGAATTAAAAGCGGCAGTTTTTGACCAAGTTCGTCAATATCCTGGACAAGAAAAAGAAATTATGGATTTTTTCCGTAATACTCCAGAAGCTGTTGCAAATCTGCGCGCCCCAATTTTTGAAGAAAAAGTTATTGATCATTTGCTGGCAAGGATAAGAGTCATAGATAAAGAAGTAACAGTTGAAGAGCTGATGAAGGAATATGATGAGTTAGATTTAACTGAAAAAAAGCCGACAAAGAAAAAAACTGCGGTGAAAGAAAAAGCTGTAGAAAAAGCTTCAGCTAAGAAAAAGGCACCTAAAAAGAGTTAACATTTTGCGAACAGAACAAGCCCGATAAAATCGGGCTTTTTTATAAGATTTCTATTCTAGACTTGCACTTGATATGGTTTTAGATTAGCCATCAGATATATTTGAAAAATATTGATAATGGATGAGCAATGAGCATCGTTGATACGCGCACTCCTGATTCTAAACGTTTTATTTCTGGAGTTACAGGTAATTGGGAAGTTATCATTGGCATGGAAGTTCATGCGCAAATTATTTCAGATTCAAAACTTTTTTCAGGTGCATCAACCAAATTTGGTGCAGAGCCAAACAATCATGTATCACTTATTGATGCTGCTATGCCTGGTATGTTGCCTGTTCTTAATCAGGAATGTGTTCGTCAAGCAGTTCGAACAGGTTTAGGATTAAGGGCGCATATTAATTTGAAATCTGTTTTTGATCGTAAGAATTACTTTTATCCAGATTTACCACAAGGGTATCAAATTTCACAATTTCGTTATCCGATTGTAGGTGAGGGAAAGATTATCATATCTGTTGGTCCAGATTCACATGGTCAGTTTGAAGATGTTGAAATTGGGATTGAACGGTTGCACCTTGAACAAGATGCAGGAAAGTCGATGCATGATCAGCATCCAACGATGTCTTTTGTAGATCTTAACCGTGCTGGTGTTGCTCTTATGGAGATTGTCTCTAAACCAGATATGCGCTCAGCAGATGAGGCCAAGTCCTATATGACAAAATTGCGCACGATTGTTCGTTATTTAGGAACGTGCGATGGTAATATGGATGAAGGGTCTATGCGTGCAGATGTTAATGTGTCTGTTCGTCGTCCTGGTGAAAGTTTTGGAACACGCTGTGAGATAAAAAATGTGAATTCTATCCGCTTTATTGGCCAAGCAATTGAGTATGAAGCACGTCGTCAAATTGCCATTTTAGAAGATGGTGGTGTCATAGACCAAGAAACGCGACTTTTTGATGCAACGAAAGGTGAGACGCGATCTATGCGTTCAAAGGAAGAAGCGCATGACTATCGTTATTTTCCTGATCCTGATCTTTTACCGTTAGAATTTGATCAAGCGTTTGTGGATTCTTTGGCAGCTGAGTTGCCTGAATTGCCTGATGATATAAAAGCACGTTTTATCAAGGTGATGGGATTGACCGCATATGATGCCTCTATTCTTGTCACAGAAAAGTCCATTGCTGATTATTTTGAAAAAGTAGCTCATGGGCGTGATGCAAAAACCGTTGCAAATTGGGTGATTAATGATCTTTTAGGTGCTTTAAATAAAGATAATCGTGAGATAAACGAGACGCCAATATCACCAGATCAACTGGGACGCATTATTGATCTTATTAAAGAAGGAACGATTTCTGGAAAAATTGCTAAAGATCTTTTTGAAATTATTTGGCATGAAGGTGGTGATCCGCGTCAGATTGTGGAAGAACGCAATATGAAGCAGGTGACAGATACAAAGGCTATAGAGAGAGCTGTAGATGAAATTATTGCCAATAATGCTGATAAAGTTGCGCAAGCGAAACAAAA
Organism: Bartonella sp. MM73XJBT; assembly: GCF_028618465.1. Classification (NCBI taxonomy): domain Bacteria; kingdom Pseudomonadati; phylum Pseudomonadota; class Alphaproteobacteria; order Hyphomicrobiales; family Bartonellaceae; genus Bartonella; species Bartonella sp. MM73XJBT. Next base: position 56,959 of record NZ_JAQISY010000010.1, read on the forward strand.
ACCTGCTTTAGCTGGTTGGTTTGTTGGCCAAGTTATGAAAACAACAGGTGGGAAGGCAAATCCTCAAACTGTTAATGAGTTGGTTAAAATGAAACTTGGTATAGATTAAGTTTTATGGGGCTAGAAGAGAGCCCGTAAATATGATACCTTTATAGTTAAGGGATGTGAATTCACTTATCGAATGGAGTTATCTAGTAATTTTAAGTGTTATGACAAGTTAATCCCATAAATATACTAAAAATGGACGAGAAGATGGCTATTTTTTTGAAGCAGATCTTTACATGGTGGAGTGGTAATACCATAAACACACGCTTTTTCACGTGGCGCAAAGGTAAGCGGGTAGGCGAAGATCAGTTTGGGAATGTTTATTATGAGGGGGGAATGCATAAGGATGGTTATCCGCGCCGTTGGGTTATTTATAAAGATTATTCTGAAGCGTCTACCATTCCACCAGGGTGGCATGGTTGGATTCATCATCGTTGTGCGTGTCCACCAACACAGGAGAATTATCGTCCATATGAGTGGGAAAAGCCTCATGTTGCCAATATGACAGGGTCAAGTGAAGCTTATCGTCCAAAGGGAGCTATTCCTTACAATGGTGAGCGCCTTTGTGTGCGTGAAGATTATGATGCGTGGTCGCCTAAAAAATAAGATGTTTTGGTAGGTGTGTATTTTTCTTATTTGCACTATTTTATGAAGAGAATTTTTTAGATGTGATTGATTTGATGTGATGAGATTTTTTTTACGGTTGGGATTGAGGCGTTTTTTTTGTTGTTTTTTCATGGGCGTTGTTGTGGTCTTTTCCACAATTTGTCGAGTAGAGGCAGAACGTATGAGCAATGGCATTGCTGTTTTTGCTGGTCTTGATAAAATTACTGGACAGACGACACGTTTTGAAGTTTCTCTTGGTGAAGTTTATCAATACGGTGCTTTGCAAGTAACGCCACGAGCATGTTATACGAGTTCCAAAGACGAGCCTACTCGTACAACTGGTTTTATTGAAGTTAATGAGATCTCCTTAGATAAAAAGGTACGACGTATTTTTACAGGATGGATGTTTGCAGATAGTCCTGGCTTAAATGCTGTAGAACATCCTATCTATGATGTTTGGTTAAAAGACTGTAAACAGAATTCTCAGAATCTTTCCATTCAATGATCTTTTGTATATATGATATATTGAAGGTTTTGTTTGTTTTATAATCTTATCTTAAAACAATTAAATGTAATTTTAAAGACGAGAATGGTTAGATTCTCAAAGATGGGGGATGTGTTTTAAAGGCAGACCACCTATTTTGTAACTATGACAGTTTTTGTAAAATATGCCTTGTCAAATAGTTAAACTATAAAGCATCATTCTTCTTCAGAGAAAACATACATGAATGTATGGGATTTTTCTATGGAAATAGAGCCTTTTTATTTTGAGTGAATCAAATATTAAACAGATGAATAATAAAAATGATTTCCATTTGGGTTGAGTATAATGCAGTGACTTTGTGGATGGTATTTTCAACATTCATTTTTTCAAAATACTTTGTAAAAGACACAAGCGTTTTTATACAGAAATATCTGTATGTTAGATGTAGTAGAAAAATAAAGTTAATTTTTTAAATGCCCTATTATAAAAATTAATACATTTATCTTGTACAAAGGACGATCAATTTACCAGAGAGTATGGGCTTTTATACAATGAGAGATAGTAATCACCAATATAACGATATATCATTTTTTGCAAAACAGCCGAAAGAACCATTATTGAATATCCCATTTATTATAGTTGTTTTGATTGCATTTTGTTTTTGTATCTATGTTGTTCCTCAGTATTTTTTTTCTCGCTCACTCTATATTGAAAGCCTTGAGCTTTTTTCATTCACACCAGTGTTCTTTAAGGCTGAACCACTAGCATTTTGCCATACGATGATGAGTTATTCATTCATGCATGGTAGTTTTCAACATGTTGCTATGAATATGGCTTGGCTTTTGGTTTTGGGCACCCCTTTAGTAAGACATTTGGGTAGTTTACGTTTTTTAATATTTTGGATATTAACAGCGATTATAGCCGTATTGACTTATTTTGCATTTCACCAAGAGAGTGAAATATCACTGGTTGGGGCATCGGGTGCAGTATGTGGAATGATGGGTGCTTTTGTACGTTACGATTTTTTTCGAAATTCTTTGAGGGGTAGTATGCAGAATAAAAGATTTTTAAGTCCTTTATTGTCTATAAAAAAAGCTTTGTGTTCAAAAAGGGTACTTGTTTTTGTCAGTATATGGTTAAGTGTTGATTTTATCATAGGCATTTCCTCTATTCTCTTTAAAGAAGATGGTGTTAAAATCGCATGGGAAGCGCATATTGGCGGTTTTTTTTCAGGTTTTTTGTTGATTGGTTTTTTTGATACTTCGTGGAAAAGATTAAAAACTACGATCTAAGATATTTATGAGCTGCGTAAAGCGCTATTGTTGCAGCGTTTGAAACATTTAATGATTTAATATTCCCAGGCATATCAAGGCGTGTTAACGCGCAGACGGTTTCACGTGTTTTTTTGCGTAAACCTTTTCCCTCTGCGCCTAAAATAAGAGCAATTTTTTCCCCAGTTAATGCAGTTTCTAGAGAATATTCACCTTCGGAATCAAGACCAAAGCTGATAAATCCTGCATTATGGAGTTCTTGAATCGCTTCGGCGAGGTTTCCTACGGAGATATAGTGAATGAGCTCTAAAGCTCCAGAGGCGGCTTTAGCAAGAACACCACTTTCTTGGGGGGAGTGGCGACAAGTTGTGATAAGTGCACCAGCTTTAAAGGCAACTGCAGAGCGCATAATAGCACCAACATTATGGGGATCGGTAATTTGATCCATTACAACGACAAGATCGGTATTGGTTAATTCAGACAATTGACATGGTTTGAGGGGCATAGTTTCTACAACAACACCTTGATGAACTGCATCACTTCCTACGAGGGTATCGAGTTGTTTGGGGGTGTATAATGTAACAGGACAAGGTAATTGTGATTCGGGTATATTTAATCGTTTTAAGGCATTAGCTGTAGCATAGAGAGAGCTAAAAACTCTTTTTGGATTTTTTAAAGCGGATTGAACAGCGTGGATACCATAAAGACGAATTGTTCCTTGTTGCAAGGGAGCCGCTTCCTTTTTGGGGCGTATGGTAGATCGAGAAGAGAAGCCCTTTGCATCGCGATATTGGCGACGTAAACGAGCATAATGAGAATTTTTCGATATTTTTTGTTTCATAGCTTCTTTATAGCGTTTTAAGGAGAAAAATAGATAGAAAAAAGTTGTGATTTAAAAATTATTAGCAGGAAATTTGTACAGAATTGTATTTATTCTGTTGACAGAGACGTTCGTAATCGTCATAACCGCCCCGCAACCTATTTGAATTGAATGGTGTCAAATTTTGGTTGTCGTGATGTCTTATCGCGCAACTTGCCGATGGAATGGAGGGGTGCCCGAGTGGTTAAAGGGGGCGGACTGTAAATCCGTTGCGTATGCTACGTTGGTTCGAATCCAACCCCCTCCACCATTCATCGAAGGAGAGTTGGTATGTTGTAGGTTATGCGGGTATAGCTCAATGGTAGAGCAGCAGCCTTCCAAGCTGAATACGCGGGTTCGATTCCCGCTACCCGCTCCAAACAGTTGCTAATGATGAGGCTCGTGAGTATAATAGAAATATCCTCTCGATCATAAGTGGGTTGGGTTATTCATCTTGGGAGTTGTAATGGTTGGGCTGAGATAGTAATCCGGTTTACTTCAGTTCTACAGGACTGTTTTTAGGTGCAATAAAACAAGAGAACAGAACAAGAGATTAATAACGATGGCAAAGAGCAAGTTTGAACGCACGAAACCGCATGTTAATATAGGAACGATTGGTCACGTTGATCATGGGAAGACCTCGTTGACAGCAGCGATTACGAAATATTTTGGTGAATTTAAAGCCTATG
>NZ_JAQISY010000100.1:0-1684 GCF_028618465.1 Bartonella sp. MM73XJBT
TGCCTACATTTAGATCTCAACACAGAAAGCAACGACAAAACGAAAACAAAGACTCAAAACGTTCCCACTTTGATCTGTCACTTTCCATTCAATAACCAGTAGGGAGAGTAACTAACACTGAAATGTGTCTTTTTTATGTTTTGGATATGCTTTTCAAATTTTTTCATTGGAGAGTTGTTATGAAAAAAATATCTGCCACATCAAAGAGACCTAGTTTGAAGGCTGTGCTTATTTCTCGGCGTTTATCTTTGTTTACAAAGCTCTCGTTGGGAACAGCAATGGTTGCACTCTTATCAAGTGCGTCTCCTGTATTGGCGAAAAAAATTGATATAATAGACCAACAAGTTCTTCAAAGCATAGAGAAGGCAACAGCAGTTTATTCTCAAGGGAACGATAAAAGGATTACTGCTGCTTATGATAGTCAGAACAATGTTGATGTCTCTGATTTATCTAAGGCAGGTTATGTAACAGCACTCAATAAAGTAGGCGCAAAAGTAGGCGCAGCAAAAGTGAATGCCTCTGATGATTATGCAAATTTCATAAATGATACACTTTGGGAGAAAAGTAGGCCTACCATAAATGTTTTTTCGAAGCCTATAAATGAGGGGGGAATGACAACGCGGCTTATTCCTGTTGATGGCATGCAGCGAGAGACAAGGGCTAATCAAGGTGTTGCGCTGGGTAATCAAGCACAAGCAACTGAATACTCAAGTATTGCAATAGGCAACTATGACCCGGAGTGTACGAATATAAATGGTGAACTTGGTTGTGTAGCAGCGAGATCCTTAGCTGAAAGAGGTATAGCGATAGGTTTATCAAGTAGAGTTAAGGGTTATCAAGGGATTGCTATCGGTAATGCTGCAGAAGCATACACAAAAAACGCTATTGCTTTAGGTCCTTTTGCAGACGTGACTGGAGAAAACGCTATTGCTATAGGTCGCGGCGCAACGGTATCAAATACGAATAGTATTGCTATGGGACTTTATGCAAATGCAGCTGGATCAAACTCTCTTGCTCTAGGCTTTCAGGCAGAGGCAAAAGCAGCTGACACTATTGTTTTAGGTTCTAACGCAAAGGCAAATATGAAAAATTCAGTTGTTGTTGGTGCGAATGCAAATGCAACTGGAGACAACTCTCTTGTTCTAGGCTTTCAGGCAGAGGCAAAGGCAACTAGCGCTATTGTTTTAGGTTCTGAAGCAGAGGCATCAGATCCTTTTAGTCTTATTATAGGTGTTAAGGGAAAGGCATCAGGTTGGTATAGTGTTGGTTTGGGTTATGGCGTAGAAGTAACAGGTGAGCGTAGTATTGCTTTAGGTTACCAATCTAAAGTGTTGGTTAAAGATGGTGTTGCTATAGGTTCCACTTCTACATCCGATAGGGCTGCTGGTGTTGCAGGTTATACTTCTCTTTTGCAAGGACCAGCAGAAAACTCCGGAATTGAATGGAAAAGTACGAAAGGTGCAGTGAGTGTTGGTAATACTAGTAATAATATAACGAGGCAGATTACAGGCGTTGCAGCTGGTAGTGGAGATGCCGATGCAGTGAATGTTAGACAGTTAAAAGACTTAGAAGAAGTTGTAAGAAAGAAAGGTTGGAAACTGTCTGTTGATGGTAAGAATGCGAAAACAGTGCTTTTAGACAGTGACATAGATTTTTCTGCTGGAAGTAAAAACTTTGCAATCAC
>NZ_JAQISY010000101.1:0-1605 GCF_028618465.1 Bartonella sp. MM73XJBT
TTCCCCATCCATCCCATATAGCCAATAATGTCTTGACTAGGATCTGGAGGCGTTCCATCTCCTTCAACCATTGGCGGCTGAGATTGGGGTTCATAAAACTTCACAAGCGCTTCACGGGCTTGCTTTGCTTGTTCTTCAGCACGTTGCTGTTCTACACTGAGAACAATAATCTCTGAAGGCTTTTCAACGGGCTCTGCAACCGGCTCTGAAGACGCCACATCATCACTGTCAACCGCCCCTCTATCATGATCACTCTCAAAAGAGCTCTCATCATCATAAACAGCGGGTTCTGCCGTATAATCTTCATTTAGTCCTTCATTCATTTGTGCATTCATTCTTTCACCTCTCTCAAATGCTTCTGCCTCTATAACTTGCTGCTCGCTCCCGCATGATTTGATGTTGCGTTTGTTCATTGAGTATGCGCTGGCGTTCAAGCTCATGGCGTTGCTGCATCAATTCCGCTTCTAACTCTGCTCTCTTTTGACGCATGAACAATTCAATCTGCTTTCCTTGTAAATCCATCTGCTGCATCTGGGCTTTGGCGGCAATGTCCTGCTGCTTTTCTTGCAACTTCATTTCCTGCTCGGGATTCATCTGCTGGGATTGTTGTGCCATTTGTTGCTGCTGTTGAAACTTCTCACTCACACGATTAAGCAGAGATGCTGGCAATGGGGAGTAACGCAGCAAATCAAGCATGATATCTGGTGTTACAGCATTTTGAAGCAACGGTAACAATTGCGTGATAATGCCAAAAGTACGCTCTTTCTCATTCGGGCTGGTAGGCGCATCATCAACCACAATATCATAATCAACACTCATCACTGCTTCACGGGTTAAGGGGATATATTGTGCATTCTCCTCCCCTGAAATCCGTACCAAACGACCATCAGAGAGATAATTTTGTATCAAGTGCAAAATAAGCTTACCTTGCCTTTTGCGATACAAACGCAAACCATCAAACAGACAAGCAAGCAAGTTAAGACTGGATTGGCGCCTTTGTGCCTCTAAAACCCCTGCTTGCGATACTTCTCTCGTTCCTATGAACTCTGGTGATAATCCGGTAACTTGATTAATCGCTTCTTTCGCTTCATTAAATAACTGGAAAAAGCCCGTAGGAAACTGAGAAACCGGTTTTGGCTGTATCTTCCCACCTGCAAGGGCTCCATTTTTTAAAACCGTAATACTATCTGCCCTGCTCCAACTTTTGACTGCTTCTCGCTCGTCTTCAAAGGCGCCTCTCTCTGCCATAATCCCGCCTTTGGATTGGCTATTGAGAATGTGCATCACTTGACTAAAATATTTATTTGCCCATCGCTGCGGGTCTTTTGTCGGACGGACAACCCCATAAAATTGCCGTTCTATCTTATCAAAATAACCCGTTATACATTCCCAACCCAATTGACCTGAAGGAACCAAAGGTTGATCTGGTTCAAGCAAAACTTTCCTGCCTAAAAAAGCACGCTTTACAACCTTTTTGTTAAAAGCCGCCCCTTGTATCTGAGGCATCATGCATTGGAGTTGCTTAAATTCCTCTTCACTATAGTCACGAAGTTCTCCAGTGCTTAAATCGGGCGCTTTGTAATATCTCTCGCTTTCAAACCAACG
>NZ_JAQISY010000102.1:0-1598 GCF_028618465.1 Bartonella sp. MM73XJBT
TATTGTCATTTTGCTCTCCAAATCAATGAAGAGACAATAACAATCATCACCATGCTCCATAAGCCTGACACTGTCAGTCAAAAAAGACTTTAAAATCATACAAAGCCCGCTTATACAACAAGCATTCCTATAACTTAGCTTATTTACCTTTTTTGTGGCACCCCTATAGGTGGCTCTATGATTGCGTCTTTCTCTACTGGTTGCGTAGATGCGGATTGTTTTTTGTTTTCATCCAATACGGGAGGAGAGAACACTCCGTCTTTATAAGTCCAACCAATTTGCGCTTTACTTGAGGGGATAGCCTCACCACCAAAGGCGTGAACATAATTCTCAGAGGCGACAATAATATTTGTTACCACACCATTTTCAACAACCGCATACTCCATGCAAACCTCCTATATAAAAAATCTAAACAAAATTGCGCCATTTCCGCCATCACCACTGTTATAATTTTCTGCATCCTTTCCAGGAAAATAACCGCCGCCACCGCCACCAGCATCAGCTTGATTACGACCACCTCTGCCACCTTTTCCACCTTTGTCACTTTCACCGCCACTACCACCACTGCCATTACTAGATCCGCCACCGCCACCAGCACCACCAAAAAGAGAGCTTCCACCGTCACAGCTTCCGCCATTTCCACCATTACCGCCAGAAAAAATAAAGTTTTGAATGCCGGAGTAACCTCCTGTTCCTCCTACTCCCACTGTTTTGGTATTGCCGCTACCCTGAGAGCCTATATTCCCACCATTGGCAATGAGAACGCCTTCAATAATCGTTGCACCCCCACTACCATTTTTACCACCACGACCAATTTGGATATTTTTTGCTTTTCTAAACTGAGCTCCCTTGATTTTTACGCGGACACATTGTCCTCCACCGCCTCCACCGCCACCGTAGTAGGTATATGTGGTACGACCGTTATAAGTATTTTTTAACCAACCTCCAGTCCCTCCACTGCCGCCGCCGCCCCATGCCCATATTTCTATTTCTGTGTCATCGCTAAAACTTTCAGGAAATGGAATAGTGCCACTTTCTGTCATAAGAATTTCAACAGGCTTTTTGACTAATGAAGCTATTAATTTATCCACTTGTGATTTGGTATAAACAGCTTCACCATCAACGGTTAGTGGTCCTTTCAGCATGCTTCCGTTTGCGCTTAAACGGGTAACCACTGCTTCTGAGGTTGAAAGACTTCTTCTAAGCCAGATGGAGCTGGCGGATAAATCAACTGATGGAAATGCGCTAAATAGTGAATTATCGACGATCTCCAAACCACCACTCATGCTGACTGTTCTGGTAAATTTGTTCTCATTTTTCCATTCATTTGGGCTGGCTAAGCGACCATAGGCTGTAAGATCTTCATTAATCTTGGCTCTAAAATCATCAAGCCCCACGATATCTTCTGTTTTATGTTGATGGGTACCTAACAGCGAAATGGCACTGCCAAAGGTGAAGTTATTATTGCTTGATTTGTAAAGAACATAATTGTTGGCTGCGTCCTTAGCGCCCTCGATATCGCTTAAATCAGCAAAAGTGAAGGTTTTATCGGCTGCCATCTTGCCATTAAGGGCGCTTTCTAAACCCGTCACATCACT
>NZ_JAQISY010000103.1:0-1596 GCF_028618465.1 Bartonella sp. MM73XJBT
GGTCTGATTGATATTCCTTTCTTTCCATATCTGCTAAAAAACCAGACAACTCATCACGAACCATTAAGAGACCACGGGGGTTTTCTTTTAACAATTCCCCAAGTTTTTCAACCGTGACATCATTGACAATCAGACGAGAGGCAGCAACATCATGGATATTATCTTTAGAGGGGCTTTCAGATAAAAAAGCACGGGCTGTTTGTAGATCTCCTTTTTTGAGCGCTTTATTGGCTTGTTTTTCTTTTTCTCGTTTGCTTAAATTTTCTAGTATCTCGTCAATTTTTTGTTGTTCTTTCTGTTTATTCCATTCTTTATACCATTCCTCTTGAAGGGTATACACGGGTTCCAAAGCTGCTTCTATAGTTGGTGTTTTCTTTGTTGAAGGTTGACCAACAATAGCCCCCCAGAGATTAGGGGTAACCCTCCAAGTATCATACTGTTTTGGAGCAATACGCACTCCATTACCAATGACGGCAGCCAAAGCACACAAAGCAGGGACAGCAATAAAATCAAGAGAAGATTGTTGAATATCAGCAACGTCATAAATATAGGTCCCTAAACTTAAAGGTACTTGAGCAGGATGAAAAGGTTCGACGGGTAAGAGAGCATTCTCAATCGGTTTTAATTCCCCCCAGCCATCTTGTTGCAAGGCGACTTCATAAGGAATGGCTTTTAAACAAGCATTATCGTTATCATTGACGGGGGTATTTTCATTGTTGTTTTGTAAATGATTTTCTTTCATAGTTCCCTCTTTTGAGAAAGTAATACATTATTAAAATCGGTTCCTTTTGGAGCTTGCATGATAAAGACCTCAAAGCCTTGGCTATAAGCACGCTTTGCAAGGGTGAAACCTGCTTTACGACCCGCATCATCGCCGTCCATTGCAATTGTCAGACGTCCTTTTATCGGGGGTAAATTCACACGCATCATGCCACTGGTGGAAAGGGACGCCCATAAATTCACGGGCTCTGATAACAACCCAGACAGAAGAGACAGCCCCGTTTCAATGCCTTCACAAATAACCAGATGTTTTGGATTGTCTTGGCTTAAATGCACAGCACCGCCCATAACAGATCCCAACATGGCTTTGGTTGGTTTGTGATCTGTTTTGCAGCCATTGGCTTTTAAAAAGGTTCTATGAATGGCAAAGGAACCAGCACCCTTAACAAGAACAACCAACGCGGGTAGTGTCCTTGCTAAGGGGTGATGGCATTTATCGTGAAAACGTAAATCAGCAGGCAATTCACATGTGATCCCCCGATTGCGTAAATAGGTTTCTGCTAAAGTATCTTTGATCGGTTGGCTTTGTTGCCAAATCTTTTTTGCTCTCTCTGCTTTCTGTTTTGAGAAAGAGAGCGTGTGATCATAAGCTTTATCAATAAAGGCTTGTTTCCCCAGCAAGCCAATTCTTCTAAGCGCTTGTATGATCTCTCTAAAAGAGCAGCCCGCATAACAAGTGAGTAAAAGACGCCCATCATGTCCATTGGCAAGGGATAAGCTAGGCAATTGATCATCATGGGCTGGACAACGGGCACTTCCATAATGCCCATACCAAACCCCACGCAAGGCATTTGTGATGCCCTGAGCATTCGTAAA
>NZ_JAQISY010000104.1:0-1507 GCF_028618465.1 Bartonella sp. MM73XJBT
GTGGACTGATCCAACTTTTACAATAAAAACAGTTAAAAATGATGGTGAGGAAAAAGATGAAACTTATCATGATGTAGCGGCAGCTTTGGCAAGTGTTGGTAGTTCTATCACAAATGTTAAAAATGATATCAAGAATGAAATCACGAGTGTAAAAGATGATAGCCTTGTTAAGTGGGATGAGGAGACCAAGCATATTAACATTGGTAGTGACAAGGAAGATGCTACAATCAATATTGCGGATAAAGGAAGTAAGGACAGAATCCTTTCTGGTGTGAAGGATGCTGTGAATAATAATGAAGCAGTTAACAAAGGTCAGCTTGATAAAGAAATTGCAGATGTGCGTTCAGTGGCAGTTTTTTACGATCAAGAAGAAGTTTCAGATGATGACAATCGACTTATCAGATCAGCACGTAAAAGTAATAAATCGAATGTGACTTTTGGCGATCCAAGCAAAGGTACTGTTGGATTGCATAATGTTGGCGTTGGTAAAGTCGCAGACGTTTCAACCGATGCGATTAATGGCTCACAGCTTCATTCATTGGGTACTGGGGTTGCGAAGGCTTTAGGTGGTGGTGCGAGCTATGAGAATGGCACATGGACAGCTCCAAGCTTTACGCTTAAGACTTTCAAAGAAGATGGCGGTGTTGCTGACTCGACTTATGACAATGTCGCGTCTGCCTTTTCCGGTGTTGGTGATTCATTCGAGAAAGTTAAAGATAAATTTGCGAATATTAAGGATGAAATTAGCAAAGAGATCAGTACAGTTCAAAGTGATGCTTTATTGTGGGATGGGACTAAAGGCGCTTTTGTTGCAACGCATAGGAAAGAAAATAGCAAAACCGATAGCAAGATTACCTCTCTTGCCAATGGAGACATTAGTGCAACCTCAAGTGATGCTGTAGCGGGTAACCAGCTTTATAAATTGGGTACTGAAGTTGCAAAGACTTTAGGTGGTAATGCCAAATATGAGAATGGCGAATGGACAGCGCCAAACTTCAAGGTAAAGATAGTTAAGAATGATGGTAGTGAAGTTGAAGAGCAAAGCTATGAAAGTGTATCTGCTGCATTTGAAGGAGTTGGTAGTTCATTCACGAATATCAAAAATGAGATTACGAACCAGATTAATCATCTTCAGTCAGAGGATTCAGCGGTTGTTCACTATGATAAACAGAAGGATGATGGTGAGACTGATTATGCCAATATAACTTTAGGTGGTAAGGGTAAAATCCTCACAGCGCTGCACAATGTTGGTGATGGTAAGATTGCAGAAGATTCCCATGATGCAATCAATGGTTCCCAGGTCCATTCTCTTGGAAACACAGTTGCAACTTATTTAGGTGGCGGTGCTGGTTATGAAGAAGGGAAATGGACCGCTCCAAGCTTCAAGGTAAAGATAGTCAAGAATGATGGTAGTGAAGTTGAAGAGCAAAGCTATGAAAGTGTATCTGCTGCATTTGAAGGAGTTGGTACATCTTTCACGAATATCAAAAATGAGATTACGAACCAG
>NZ_JAQISY010000105.1:0-1432 GCF_028618465.1 Bartonella sp. MM73XJBT
ATACAAGCGCTTAGAAGAATTGGCTTGCTGGGGAAACAAGCCTTTGTTGATAAAGCTTATGATCACGCGCTCTCTTTCTCAAAACAGAAAGCAGAAAGAGCAAAAAAGATTTGGCAACAAAGCCAACCGATCAAAGAGACTTTAGCAGAAACCTATTTACGCAAGCGGGGTATTACTTGTGAATTGCCTGCTGATTTACGTTTTCACGATAAATGCCATCACCCATTAGGAATGACACTACCCGCGTTGGTTGCTCTTGTTAAGGGTGCTGGTTCCTTTGCCATTCATAGAACCTTTTTAAAAGCCAATGGCTGCAAAACAGATCAGAGACCAGCAAAAGCCATGTTGGGGTCTGTTATGGGCGGTGCTGTGCATTTAAGCCAAGACAATCCAAAACATCTGGTCATTTGTGAAGGCATTGAAACCGGTCTTTCCTTACTGTCTGGTTTGTTATCAGAGCCCGTGAATTTATGGGCGTCCCTTTCAAGTCTATGAAAATGCAAAATAGATATAAAATATCTATTCTAACAGTAGCTATTGAAGAAATAGTAAAAATGTATTACATTAGAACTACTTTGTAACACATTAAGGGGTGGTAAAATGGCTGAAACAACATTTACCTTTCGCGTTGATGATGTATTAAAAAATGAATTTTCCAAAGCAGCAAAGGCGTGCGATAGATCTGGTGCACAATTGTTGCGGGATTATATGCGCGATATTGTAAAAGAACAAAAAGAAAAAAGTGCACACGATTTATGGTTTCGGGAACAAGTTCAATTAGGAATAAATTCTGCTAATGCAGGTAATATAATATCTTCTGAAGAAATCGAAGCAGAAGCAAAGGAATGGCGCTTAAAAACACAAAGTAAACTAAATAGATCAACTTTATGAAGCTCATTTGGACACAAGTAGCACACGTTGACCGCAAGAAGATACGTGAGTACATATCACAAAATAATCCTTCTGCTGCCTTAAAGTTTGATCAACTTTTATCTGAAAAGGTAGGAAAACTTGTCAAATTTCCTACTCTTGGTCGTTTAGGACGAATTGTAAATACACGTGAACTTATTGTACATCCAAATTATATCATGATTTATGATATTTCAAATGGCGTTGTGCGTATTTTACGTGTGCTTCATACAAAGCAAAAATTTCCCTAATCAACTGTATTTTTATTTATTTGGTAATTGAAGCAAATTATTATTTTTCTAATGTTACTAATATGATTGCATAATCACTTTGCACACTAGTTAGTTTCTTACTCGTAAAAATGATGATGACACTCTTAGGAAACGACGTCTTATCGTCAATGATGTCACGGTTGAAAAACTTGGGGAATTGTTAAAAGAAAACCCCCGTGGTCTCTTAATGGTTCGTGATGAGTTGTCTGGTTTTTTAGCAGATATGGAAAGAAAGGAATATCAATCAGACC
>NZ_JAQISY010000106.1:0-1287 GCF_028618465.1 Bartonella sp. MM73XJBT
GCTGTATCGAATTTGCGTTATAATGATTTACCAGGAAAGTTAAGTGTAGCGCTTGGTAGTGGTATATGGCAGAATCAGACGGCCTTTGCCTTTGGTGCTGGTTATACATCTGAAGATGGAAATACTCGTTCGAGTGTATCTGTCACAAGCGCTGGTGGACGTTGGGGTATAGGTGTAGGGCTAAGCTTAACGCTGAATTAATAAAGCAAGCAATTTTTTATTAAAAATAACGTTCGCTCTTCTTTTTAAGGAAGGGCGAGCATTTTATAGACACAAACAATATTTATTGAGTGAGTATAATCTGCAAGTATATTATAATCAGTAAGTTTTTATATAACTGCTTTTATTGAAAAAAGGTCACACAATTATGTGAAAACATATATTTTTATTCCAATTGATAAAAAGTGTTATTTTTTAGTTGCTATTTTATGAGAGAGCATATAGTCATACAAAAGGTATATTAGTAAGACTCATTTTGATTAATTCAAAGGGGGGAGAAGTAATGGGTAAAAAACGACGCCAAAGCATATTTACTTGCATTAGACTCAAAGGAATGCTGTAAATCAAAAAAAATTGAATTTCCTTAAATATTATAGCTTCCTAATTTACTTCTTATTAAGAAAAAAACTTCTTAATAAGAGAGAATTTATTATTCAACATATGAAGTAAAGAGACAACTTTGAAAGTACTTTTCTAAGTATAAGCCCTTTTTTTAAGTAAATGACTTTAATATTCAGATACAGGAAAATTCGTTTTTAAAGCACACCAAGCAAAAAGCACCTATAAACCATATCAGAATCTAAATGTGTCATTTCCATGTAAACTAAACATTGCCTACATTTAGATCTCAACACAGAAAGCAACGACAAAACGAAAACAAAGACTCAAAACGTTCCCACTTTGATCTGTCACTTTCCATTCAATAACCAGTAGGGAGAGTAACTAACACTGAAATGTGTCTTTTTTATGTTTTGGATATGCTTTTCAAATTTTTTCATTGGAGAGTTGTTATGAAAAAAATATCTGCCACATCAAAGAGACCTAGTTTGAAGGCTGTGCTTATTTCTCGGCGTTTATCTTTGTTTACAAAGCTCTCGTTGGGAACAGCAATGGTTGCACTCTTATCAAGTGCGTCTCCTGTATTGGCGAAAAAAATTGATATAATAGACCAACAAGTTCTTCAAAGCATAGAGAAGGCAACAGCAGTTTATTCTCAAGGGAACGATAAAAGGATTACTGCTGCTTATGATAGTCAGAACAATGTTGATGTCTCTGATTTATCTAAGG
>NZ_JAQISY010000107.1:0-1243 GCF_028618465.1 Bartonella sp. MM73XJBT
GGATCAAGATGGAACGTATCACCAATCTGTATTGTACTATTGTCAGCAAAAGTTTTAATAACATTTACTTTACCATAGAAAGAAACGGCACAATCGTTTTCAGCAGGAATTGTGGTTTGTGTTAAACGTCCACCAACACGCACTAACCATTGATGAGGGTTGCCCATGTTCACTTCAAAGTTATCAATATCTTTGAGGGTGCCAAGCATGAGACGTTGATAAACAAATTGTGCTTGTGGTTCAAAAACCAATCCTGGTACACTGGTTATAAGTCTTTGTCCGATGGTCGCAGATGTACTGAGTGTATTCTTACCACTCAATTCTGCAGTATTTCCTCTGAGAGTTGTTTTGATATATCCTTTAAGCGTTCCATAGGAGAAGAGGGCATTGATGTAGATGCCATTGTCATGGTTGAGGTTACCATAGGCAGCAAGTGACCACTTATCGAGTGTCGTTTTGTCAGCACCTTCAATATCTTTTGGGGTAAAGGCTAGTTTTCCATATGTTCCTAAAAGACCAAAATTTGTGGTTATGTTTTGATCTTCTAGCGCGGCTAATGTAACACCTGCTTGCAAGGCAGCATAGCGCAGATCAGCACCATAACCATATTGTAAGGGAGTATGGTGAGAGGATAATGTCATCTTATGACCATAACTGGATAAGAAGATTCCTCTGTTTTTATGGTCCTTTGCTTCAACTGCTGTTGTCCGCATATTGTTGATCAGTGTATTTTGATTATTCACATCAGCAAAGTCGACGGAGAATAGAGCATTTGGCATGACCAAATAGCTTGCTACTTGTGGGACAAGAGCTGGAATTTTTCCTTCATCATCAAGAGTTGCTCTTTGCAGGCGGAAATCCCAGAAATCTTTATTCTCTCTCAAGGGGCTTTGTGCGCTTGCTGCTTTGCCATGGCTTGATGTTGCTTTATCTCTTTCATTCTCATTTTTTACTCCCTCAACCGCGTTCTCTTTTATAACGTAGTGCGTATAGTCTTTGAGGGTGTTTTCTTCTGATTCTTGAGACACGTCTCCTAAATGGCTTTGCGTGCTTGCTGCTTTGCCACGGCTTGATGTTGTTCCATAGCCATTGAGGACATATTTATATGGCAATTTATTCATTGTGGTGTAGCCATTTGCCAGTTTGAAGGCATTTTCATCTGCTTTTCCAGAAACCTGAACAAGTGAGAGACCACGTTCATTTAAAGGAATGGAATCTTCGGTTTTTAATGGCTGACCTTCGG
>NZ_JAQISY010000108.1:0-1238 GCF_028618465.1 Bartonella sp. MM73XJBT
TTCTGATTGATTATGCCATTGCATGCTTTGTAAATACTGATGCAACAACCAATCGAAAGACCCTTCTGTGAGTCTGGTACGCCTCTTTGTTTTGGAGGAGCCATTTTGCGCTTGTTTAATAGCCAGCGTATAATTGTCAACAAACTCTTGCGTTCCATAGGTTCCTTCAATCCGAAACCGTGGTCCATGACCAATACGGACATACCATATGATTTTACCATGGCGTGTACGTTCACGAACAAGATGCGGTGGACGGCGTTTTGGCATGGCTAAAACTTTATACCGTCGACAGAGGGGCAGCTTTTGCTGGTCTCGTAGTCTTCTTGTTCATTTTCAAGCGGTGGAAAATCATCAATGCTATAAGTATTATCTGTCGTTGTTGGTGTTATGGTTTTATTGATATGAATTAATAATTCCCCTGTAGGTTTGATTTCTATGAGTTCACATCCTTGTTTTTTAGCTTCTCTTAAAGCACGAGCAATAGCTGGTTGCGTGATAGTAGGTGGGCGGTGTGGCATGTTTATTCCCCTTAATTTAGGTGCAATTCACCCGTGGCGTGAATCACGCTGGTGTTAAAAGTTTGTTTTTCGGTGTTAGAAACGGCTTATAGAGATACTATAAGATTAGTCGTTCGTATTTTCTCATCTGGTTTGTTTCCTTGATTTGCGTACAATCCACCCGTAGCGTGAAGCACGCATGTGTTGAAATTGTTAGGAAAGGGTGGGGGTGCTGGGAGGAGAAAGCACCCCCATAGGTTTAAGCAGCTTTTGCCAAAATCTTTTGCATCTCTTGTTCTATTTCTTCTAAAAAGATCTCGACCGCTTTATTAATCTCTTCAATGTGTTTTTCATCACGATTGATACGTTTGATTTTCATGCGCAAGTGAGATGATATACCTACAAAATGCGGATTATAGCTCATGAAATGACACCATTTACGTCTCGTGCAAGCCATTTGGAATTGCATTTGTGCGATGTATTCAGGCTTGATAGTGTCATCTATAAAGAAGCGTAAATGGTTTAATGATTGTGGGCATTTAATCTCTACTAAACCGTCTTCACCAACAAAGCCATCAGGACTAGCACCAGCCATTTGGATTGTGGGATGTTGGATGAATCCACACCTTGTGACCTCTGTATCATAAATGAATGCATATTCTCTCAAGGCATCTTCTTCATGTTCAATGCCCCATTGCATAGCTGGCGTTATATAAGATTGGCTTATTTCCTCTGTTAATC
>NZ_JAQISY010000109.1:0-1198 GCF_028618465.1 Bartonella sp. MM73XJBT
CACTTTCCATCAAACTGTTGAGGGGGGGCAGAAGCACTTCACCAATGGTAATCCCCAAAGCAACGATACGGTTTTGCAACAGTTCAAATTGCCGCATGGCACCGGTTGCTTGTTTGTCTGCCTCTTGTTCGACAGAGCCTTTAAAGACTTTTGGGTCTTTCACATAATCTAAAGCATGCCCTAGCAATTCGGGATTGCCAACCAGTTTGGCAAAATCACCGGTAAACTCTCGCCCAGCAATGGCAATCAGAGAACGCATACCCTGTTCGGATTTGCCCAACACATCAAAAAAACGCACCAAGGTACCGGTGGCATCTTTGTCCAAATCTTCGATGAATTTTTCGCGGGAAAGCCCAATATTGGTAAAAGCATCTTCAATATGCTTACCTCCTGCCTGTATGCGCGCACTCATAGAGTTAAAACCACGTGCGGCACTCTCTGGAACAATCCCAGCAGAAATCATCGCCGTACCAAAAGCCGCTGTTTCGCGGGCTGTCAGTTTAAACATGGTTGCCGCACCGGTAGCCCGATTGGTAAAATCAGACACTTCACTCGCCTTTGCCGCCATGTGGTTGGAAAGATGGTTGATGGCATCGCCTAGATCTTCGATGCCTGCCTGATTAAGTTTAAAGACATTGCGCAATTTGGCAAAGCGTTCCCCAATTTGATCCCCGCTCATATCAAAAGCAACAGCTGCCTTGGCGGCATAAACACTAAAAGCTTCTAAGTCTTGTTCACCAATCCCTGCTTGGCTAGCACTGGTCATCAGTTCTAAAACTTCACGGGCGGCGAGAGGAATTTTGGTGGAGGTTTCCAAAGCAAAACGGCGCAATTCCTTTAAGCGATTAAGGGGGGCATCCAGAACCTTTTCCAAGCCCTTCATTGATTGGTCAAATTGCATGGCTTTATAGAGGGGTGCAATTAAGGTTGCTGTTTGGGCAATGGCACCCACCATGCGTCCCCGCGCTTGGTTGAAAGCATTTTCCGCATTTGCTGTGGCTTCCTTCAAGTGCTTAGGGTCAAACCAATTTTTAAAGTGCTGCCTTGTCTTGTTCTGGAAATGCGCAACATCGCTACTGAAAGCTGCAAGATCACGCTTGGCAGAAGCGATCCCTTCTTGGAGATGATTGACAAAACGCACAACAAGGGAAACATCCATAATCGTCTCTTATCCTAACATTTGGCTTTCATATTCTTG
>NZ_JAQISY010000011.1:0-57449 GCF_028618465.1 Bartonella sp. MM73XJBT
CTTTAAGACGCTTGCCTCCTACCTTATTCCATTTCTGTAATTCTACCGGAACCGATTCGTAATCCCCTTGATTAAGCTTTTTCAACAATGTCGATTGGCAAAACGCTTTGGTTCCTACGTTATAACACAAGACATTGATTTATAATGAGAATTTAGTGTTAATTATTAAATTAGAAACTTGGATACCATAAGATTCTCTCATTTCAAGCCTTTCTCATGTTGAATCAATCAAAATCACTCGCTTACACATCACAAGTGGGATAAGTGTGTGGTTAAAAATTGTACAAGAAAGAACTAAAAACGGCTCTTATGAAGAGTCTTAGGTGACAAGGGCTGTAGCAACATGGGAGGCTGGAAAATAGTATAATGGTGCCGGCTTGTTACTTCATAAGCTTAAAGATGAGAAGTCCCAATGGATTTAACGTTATACTATTCACGGGTACCGTCGTGAAATGGGCTTGGGTGCCTTAAAAGATGCTTCTTTTAAAAAAGCTCGTGAATGTATAACTGGGTGGCGTTCTGTTTTGCATGAGAGGCATTCCCCATTAAAGAACGTGAAAAAAAGTGTGAAACAATGCGCAATCTTCATTATTAAAAAAATCTTTTTAATTAAGCATTTGATAATATTCTTTTAAACAGAAATTTTGCCTTGAATATAAACCGCCTCCCCTTTCTGAAAACAAAAAAATTTCATGCTATAATCAGAAGAAGATATCAACCCATACTGCCCTGTTACTGGACAGTTAGGTATCCGTATGTGCGTATTTGAATTGACGTGCTTTATATATTTTGCCACGATGATACAGTTAGGATAAACTAAAAAGTTATAAAAGATCCATATCATTCATCTCAAGATAGAAAAAACCAATTTAAAACAGCTATTTTTTCCTATTTTAGCGGAATAAGCAGGAAACCTTTAAGTTGCTCCCTAAGTGATAAAATATTCATTTTTGGGAAAGGTAGAAACAAGCCTGTCAAAGAGAGTTTTAGCAAGCTGTTTCGTGCAGCGTATAAATCAAGCAGGAATCAATAAATCAGCACATGGATTTGAGAAAATAAGCAGAAGCACCTATTTGCAACCTATACAGGAAAGCTACCGTATCACAACTTAAAGCAATTTTTAGCTAGACAAAACAACAGACTAGCATCAACTTTATACTAAAAAAGTCAATAGAAAACACTTAGCAGTAGAACAAATAAAAACTTTCAAAAGGTTCAGAGTACATAGAAAAACAAGTTCATAGAATCAAAAAAACATAAATTCGCGAACTTTTGTATAAGCTATTGATATTATCTAAGCATGGTGATCCCGACAGGATTCGAACCTGTGACCCACGGCTTAGAAGGCCGTTGCTCTATCCAGCTGAGCTACGGGACCAACTGATTATTCTCTCCATTAGAAACAACATCCTTAAACTCAATGCGTCCAAGGTTGTTGCCTATCACTACGAAAATTATCAGAATAAGAAACAACACGCCGAATCGACCTATGCGTTCTCTCTACACGATAAGGAATAGCATTTTTGTCTGCAAAAGCAATCGCCTCTTCCTTGCTCTTAAAATGGATTTTTATCTGACTTCTTATATCAGAGGTTGCCGTATACCCCATAAGAGGTTCAAGCATTTTTGCCTGTGATGGCTCATATTGCAAAATCCAAAAACCAGTATTCCTTCTACCTGACTGCATAGCCGTCTTTGCAGGACTATAAATACGCGCAATCATAGCTACTTTCCTTTAGACTACACAACACTTGAATGATAATTTCTCACCACACACCGATTGTAGCATTCCCTCACATAAAATCAAATATGGTCGGAGCGATAGGATTCGAACCTACGACCCCCTGATCCCAAATCAGGTGCGCTACCAGGCTGCGCTACGCTCCGCCATTTATATTCATTTGATGCATCTTCCCTAAAATTTTCACGACAGAAGTGCAAGAGAAAAACACATTTTTTAAAAAATTTTATTGTATTTCTCTACAAGAAAGCACTTTTTTAGTTTTTTCTCTTATTTGAAAGATTCATTGACAGAAATAAAAAAACAATATCCATCAAGCAAGGAAGTTAATTGAGGTTAACAAATAACGCAATTCTCTATAAAAACTTTAAATATTATATCATTTCAAAAATGATTTCCATGACATCAGAAACATCTCATAAATACGATCCTCATGCGCTCATTTAGCATCACAAAAAACTATAAAATTCTAGCTATTTTTCATAATAGAGGATTCAGAACGAATCATAAAAAATTAAAAATCTCCTGTTATTACCTCTCACCTGATCACTTTTGTTTTTTCAATTCTATGTTTTTCTAACAATACCAATACCTAAATTAAAAAATAAATATTTTTCTTAAATTATAAAACTTTCATTATAAAAAAAGATTCGTTTGTAAAATTATTTTCAAATGCTGAACATATTTGTGCAAACGACAAAAAAGCTCATAAAAAATACTATCATGCGAGAAACAGATAAACAAAAATACACTACTTTATTAACTTTAGACAGCTGTCAAAAAAGCAAACACTTAAAGAACCACATTTCTATTTACGACAATAGCAAAACAATAGAACAGCAGCACTTTTATTGAACAGTTTGAGCCATACTAAAAAACATTTATTGAATTTCAATATTAAGAACTTCACTAATGATAGCACGCGTTACTTTGCGCTTTCGTTGTAATGTTAACCAATCAACCGAATCAATAACACGCTTCAGTGCAAATATAGAACGTTCACAACGGCTTACAAGATAAGAAACAGCATCTGGATGAACAATAATCTGCTTATCCGAAAAAAGTTTGAAAGCAACAGCTGTTAACAATGCGTCATCAGGTTGATTAATAGCAACCAATACAACTGAATTAAGACGACTTTTTAAATCATTTAACTTTAAATCCCATGCTGATGGTACTGTACGAGCAGTTATCAACAAAGTAGCCTGACGTTTATCAAGATTTGCTTGCTTAACACTATTCATCAAATGAAAGAGCCCTGTCTCACTAATTTCCCCCGCATCAATATCTTCAATTAAACATGCTCGTCCTAAAGAAGCCATAGCCACAGCTTGATCAATTTCATTGCGATGAATACTTAAAGCATTCGTTTTTTGCAGCCATACGTTAGAAAAGTGCGTTTTTCCAGATCCTTCTTGTCCAACCAAAACTGCAATAGGGAAAGCCCAATTTGGCCAATGATCAATAAGCTGAAAAGCCATACGATTGCTTTCAGTCACCACTAAATCATCGAATCGAAAAATCGGATTGTAAGGAAAGTTTAAAGGTAATTGCGTTTCACGCCCATTCATTCTAGCAGCTCCGAATTTTCACTTCGCGAATACATCTGAGAATTAAGATACGTATGAAGAGCAAAACGAACTAAAACAGCAACAGCCGCTGCCGCAGGAACAGCAACGAGCATACCAGTAAAACCAAAAAGTGAAGAAAAAGCAAAAAGTGCAAACATCAACCACACTGGATGTAATCCCACGGATGACCCCACAAGTTTTGGTTGGAGAATGTAGCCTTCGACAAATTGACCAATTAAAAAGAGAATCACAACAACGACAATCCCCCCCCAATTATTTGGATAGAATTGAACCCAGGCAACACCAACAGAAAGTATAAAACCACTCATTGTACCAATATAAGGAACAAAGCTGATAAGGCCAATAAACATACCAATCAAAAGAGCAAAATTGAGTCCCGTGATAGTCAGACCAATAGCATAATATCCTCCTAATATGAGACAAACTGTTCCTTGTCCACGAACAAAACCAGCGATAGCTCTATCCATTTCATAAAAAATACTACGAACGGTTTCAAGATGATCGCGCGGTATCAACGAATCAATTGTTGCAACCATACGGGGCCAATCTAAGAGCATATAAAACGTCACGACAGGTGTCACGACAAATAGGCTGACAAGATTAACGATAGATTTTCCTGACTTTAAAAGTGAATTTAAGAGAGAGGTAATAAAATCAGAACTTTTGCCTAAAAGTCCTTTAATATTACTCTGTAATTCATTTGGATCACTCCCAAAATAGCGCCTAACCCAATCAAAATCGTGTTCAACAAAAAAAGTTTGAATACGATTAATATAAACGGGTAAACCATTACTCACAAATTGTTGTATTTGCCAACTGATAATAGGAATCAAAATAACTAAAGCAGCAACAAAAACAACAAGAATTAACACAGTAATGAGGATAGTGCCAAAAGCACGACGAATACCAAATTTTTCAAGCAATTGAACAATGGGATTAAGAAAATAAGCCAACACAATTCCTGCTACAAAAGGAAGCAAAATGGATCCAAAAACAAACATAAAAAGAATGAAAAAAAACAGTGTACCAAGCCAGAAAAAAATTTGTTTCTTCATATTATTGGGTAACGGTATTTGAGTATAAGCTGGTACATAAGTCTTATAACGGTCACCAGAACCATTCTCACGCACTTTTTTTTTCATAAGCTGCCAAGAAGATTGTCCGTGATTATCTGATATCTTGCTCATAAAATATCCTAAAAAAAACTCTCCACAAAGATTATAAACTTCTTCACCATAAGCTACAAGTAAAGTTGCTTCTTTTCTTATCAATATCTCTTGCAGAGATCACTCTATCATGGCATTGCATAACATTAAAACCTGATTTTTCATAAGGAAGGCTCCAATGAGCAATCAAGATATCATAAATGATAAATCCAACTGTGGTCTTACCTACGCAAAAGCCGGTGTAAACATTGATGCGGGCAATGCTATGGTAGAAAAAATTAAACCCTTCATACGTGCAACAAAACGCACAGGAGCCGATGGAGAAATTGGTGGTTTTGGTGGACTTTTTGATTTAAAAGCAGCAGGCTTCACAGATCCCATTCTTGTAGCTGCCAATGATGGTGTGGGAACAAAATTAAAAATTGCCATTGAAGCAGGTATCCATGATACTGTGGGAATTGATCTTGTCGCTATGTGTGTGAATGATTTACTCGTACAAGGTGCTGAACCTCTCTTTTTTCTCGATTATTTCGCAACAGGGAAGCTTGATCCTGAACAAGGTGCTGCAATCATTTCCGGTATTGCTGAAGGATGTAAACAAGCAGGGGCAGCCCTTATTGGGGGAGAGACTGCAGAAATGCCAGGTATGTACGCACAAGGAGATTATGATTTAGCTGGTTTTGCTGTAGGAGCATGTGAACGTGGCGCATTACTCCCTTCAAAAGACCTTACAGAAGGTGATATCATTTTAGGTCTTAACGCATCTGGAGTTCATTCCAACGGCTTTTCTCTTGTCAGGCGAATCGTTCAACAGAGCCCTCTCAAATGGGAAGATCCAGCCCCGTTTAATACTCAAATGAGCCTTGGTAGAGCATTCCTCACACCAACACGCATTTATGTAAAATCACTTCTTCCTATTATGCGAAATTACCAAGGGATCAAAGCTCTTGCACATATCACCGGTGGTGGCTTTCCTGAAAATATCCCACGGGTACTTCCATCTTCTCTCTGCGCTGAAATCAATCTTTCTAACATTCATGTCCCCTCCGTCTTCTCATGGATTGCCAAACAAGGTAAAATAGAAAAAACAGAAATGCTACGAACATTCAATTGCGGCATTGGCATGATTGTTATTGTAGCACAACAAGTAGTTGAAAAAATTACGCAAGAACTTGAAATGCAAGGAGAAACCGTTACCAACCTTGGCGTTTTAACAAAACGCCAAGATAAAGGAATACTCTACAAAGGTGTGCTTTACTTATGAAAAAACGAATTGTTATTTTTATTTCTGGCAACGGATCTAATATGGTTGCCCTTGCCAATGCCTGTAAACAAAAAAAATACCCTGCTGAAATCGTTGCAATTATTTGTGATAATCCTCATGCTGCTGGCATTGAAAAAGCTTATCATCATAACCTACCTGTTCATGTTATTGATCGCAAAAGCTATCCAACAAAAGAAGCCCATGAAGAAGCTATCTTCATGGTTCTCGCTCAATATCAGCCGAACCTACTCTGCTTTGCAGGTTATATGCGCCTCGTCTCATCACGTTTCGTAAAACTTTATGAAGGGCGAATTTTAAACATTCACCCTTCTCTTTTACCTTCATTTAAAGGTTTAAATACACATGAAAGAGTTTTACAAGCAGGTGTTAAAATCACTGGTTGCACTATTCATCTTGTTACAGAAGACATGGATGCAGGAAAAATTCTTGCTCAAGCGGCCGTTCCAGTCTGCCCAAATGATACTGCTGAAAGCTTAGCGCAGAGAGTTCTTAAAGCAGAGCATATCCTCTATCCGCAGGCTTTAAAAAGCTTCATTGAAGGGAAAAACAAAACTGTAAATACCCAGCAACAACTTTTATCCTTTTGAATATGCCGTTGAGTGTTTCCCAGTATTACAGTTAAAATTTATCATCAATTATCCTATTTTGAATCTACGATATTTCAACATAAGAAAAACCATTTTCCCCACGAATAATTTTCATGCGAGATCTATGATCTTTTTTTAATGGCTAAAGGGACCCAAAATAACTGCTATTTATTCTCTTTAATAATTTTATGCCCATGTTTATCTTTTCAGGATTTGCCAATTTTTACCTAAAGAATCTTAAAATAACTTCCCTCTCCCCACTCTAAAAAACGCTGATTCTGAACCGCAACAGTCTATAAACGATCTAGATTCTTTTCGCAGCTCCCCACGACTGATCACTTCATGCGCTTAACTCCATAGGTGCTACGGAATACCTCCCACTTTAATATTCTTTTCTATGACTTACGAAAACACCTAATGTATAAACTTTTACATCCCTTATCCTATTCCATCCTCCTTAAACAACAATGCTCTACCGTATAATAAGATAATTTCTCTATTGCATAACTTTTCATTTTATTGTGCAAGTGTTTCTTTAACTGTTAAAGCTAATTGTTTGAGTGTAAATGGTTTAGATAAAAAACCAAAAATAGCGTCTTGAGGAAGATTTTTAGCAAATGCATCTTTTGCATATCCAGAAACAAAAAGAAATTTGATATCAGGATAATTTTTACGTGCTTCTTTGAGCAAAGTTGGGCCATCCATTTCTGGCATCACCACATCAGAAACAATAATATCAATTTTTCCGTTATTTTTCTCAAGAATGGCGAGGGCTTCCACTCCACTTGCTGCCTCTAAAACAGTATATCCTCTCATTTGCAGCGCTCTTACTCCTCCCATTCTGACAGCATCTTCATCTTCAACCAACAAAACAGTTGCAGATCCTGTTAAATCTGTATTTTTTTCTTGCTCTTCAGCTTTTTCAATCTGTGGAGAAATTTTTCTACTCTTATAAGGAATATAACGAGGAAGAAAAATATGAAATGTTGCTCCTTCACCCTCTCTACTCTCACAATAAATATAACCACCTGTCTGCTTGATAATTCCATAAACCATTGATAAACCAAGCCCAGTTCCTTTTCCCACTTCTTTTGTTGTAAAAAATGGTTCAAACATTTTTTCTTGTACAGCAGATGATATACCGGTCCCTGTATCTGAAATAGTCAATTGCACATACTCACCAATTTCACAACCAACATGGTCGAATTCAGCACTCTGTTGTTTTGTAATATTATTTGTTGCAATCGTAACCACACCTCCATTGGGCATAGCATCACGTGCATTAATAACCAAATTCATAATCACACGCTGGAAAGATGCTTGATCAACTTCAACGCTCCATAAATCTCTTCCATGAATAATTTTTAATTGAATATTATTGCCCAAAAGAGGTAAAATAAGATTGCGAATATCTGATAAAAAGTCTGTAAAATCAACTTCTTCAGGTCGAAGTGTTTGCTTTCTAGAAAAAGCGAGTAATTGTTGTACAAGTGCCGCTGCACGATTAGCATTATTTTTAATATTGATAAGATCCGCATGAGCAGGATCAGAACTACGGTGCGTATTTAAAAGAAGATCACAAGACATCAAAATTGCTGTTAAAACGTTATTAAAGTCATGCGCAATACCGCCAGCCAATTGCCCAACAGCTTGCATTTTCTGACTTTGCATCATTCTATCTTCAAGTGTTTTGTGTTCTGTTGTTTCTATAACAGAGATAATGACAAAATCCTGTAAAAGGTCATCATAATACGACTTTATAGGCATAATATGAAGACGCAAATGGCGTTCTTCATTATTTTCCAAAACGGTCTCTAGAACTGTATCATTTTTATTTGTGGTCATTTTCTGAAATGCACGTTCTAACAGTGTATGATCGCGACGAGATATCACATTATAAAGATTGAGAGTTTTGTCTGTACATCCCATCAATGATGAAAATGTATTATTCATGTGAACCCATTGACCTTTTTGATCCACCACCGCTATTGCAAAGGGACTTGCATTAAAATACTCCACAAAAACACTGGGTAATTTCAATTGATCATCATTCTCTTGCCTTTGTTTTTGCTGTGGAATGATCACAATACGATAAATGGTCTCATCCTCTGAAAGAGAAGAAACGCACATAAAACAATTCAATATTTTCTTAACACTGCTCTGTGTATTACAACATAATGAAAACCTATAAGGCAAAGAGTATCCTAAACTTTGATATTTGTTGTTTTGCAAACAAATATCACTCCATGTAATTTTTTCTCCAACACTGTTCAATAACTGATCAAAACTATATTGACCGACAGAAAAATTTGCTAAATCAATTGAAAACCACTCAGCAAAAATCGTATTTGCGTAAAGAACTATTCCTTGTGCATTAACGGATAAAAAACCAACAGGTGCTTGATCTAAATGATTGATAGCTTCTTGAAGATGAGAGAAAAAAACTTCACGATATTCCTGCAAATGCGAAATATCAGCAATACGCCAAAATAAAAGCTTTTTTCCCTGCTTTGTGATCGGTTGAACAGAGATATTATACCAAGTAGCCCTTTTTTGCGTAGAATGAGCAAAAATCGCTTGTTCAACTCTTAACTCTTCTTGCGCGGCAAGATGATTACACGCAGCAACCTTTAAGCGATACGCCAATGCACCAGCTCCTGGAAGATCAGCGATAACCACATAACAAGAAGACTGAGGGTTATAGGTAAGAATTTTTCGGTAATTTTGATTAGAATAATAAACAAAACCAAATAAATCAGAGACGATAATTGCGTCATCGCTATTATTAAAAATATTAAGATCACATTCATCATGTAGTTGCACGGCATTATACTTTAAAATCCCTATTCCACTCAAAACAAGTGCAGCCCCCCCTATAGCTGCCAAAGCCCAAAAAAACGCCATTCCAATCTTTTGCAAAAAGCTCTGTGGATAAAAAAGACCGACAACACCCCAAATGAAGAGAAAAGCTATTATAAAAACAATACCAAGAATCACACCTCCTCGATATCCAGAAGAAGATAATGATCTTTCACTATTCTCAAAACCTTTATCCATCTCACTTTGCCTTGATTATCGCTATTGCTTAGCGATAAATTGCCTCTATAACCGTTGTTATAAAGTATATACTATGATAATATCTCCCCCAAAACAAATCACTCAATGTTAAAAGATTTTTTCTTATATTATTAAGAAAATCTCTGTAGGGTATATTTACAAAGCTGTCTCAATAAAAATAATATTTCCATTCTAAAATGGGAGAAGTTTTATGGTTATCTGGTTATCAAACCAAATAGGTACAACCACCGCTAACATAATCACAAGCTTTGTGTTTTGCGTCATAACATGCATAGCTATTGCTATGCTCATCCTGTTTTTAAGCCGTTTAAAGAAAAAGAGGCTTAGTATCCATAGAAATAAGCGTCCACCGCGATTAACTCTCTGCGAAACAATTGTTATAGATCGTACACGTCGTCTTGTTTTGGTACGTTGTGATAATAAAGAGCATTTGCTTCTTATTGGCGGACTTACAGACATTGTTGTAGAAGCCAACATAAACAGTACGTCTCTCATAAAAAAGGAAGACACACAGCCAACATTATCGATAAAAGAAACCAATCTAAGCAACATGTCCACAGAACAAAGATCTCTAAATAAAAGAGAACACGCGCAAAGCAACAACACTGCTTCTTTTATGAAGCAACATGTAGAGGATTCAGCAATCACCGCCGAAATCGAAGGACGGCACGAACCATCTTTATTTATCCCCCCTCAAAACAAATGAAATGCTCAATTCCAGCACTAAGAGTTTCATTTGGCAAACATTGTAATCGATTTTAATCATCGCGATAAACTCTTTCTCGTCGTTCATGGCGCTCTTGTGCTTCCAACGATAAAACTGCAATTGGTCGGGCTTCAAGACGCTTTATACTAATAGGCTCGCCAGTTTCCTCACAAAAACCGTAAGTTCCATTATCAATGCGCTCCAAAGCAGCATCTATTTTTGAAATGAGTTTCCTCTGACGATCACGAGCACGTAATTCAATTGTACGATCAGTTTCGCTAGATGCTCTATCGGTCAAATCAGGTTGACCAACATTCTCTTCTTGCAAATTTTCTAAAGTCTCACGCGCTTCTCTTAATATATCATTCTTCCAAGAAACTAATTTAGCACGAAAATATGCCTTTTGTCGCTCATTCATAAAAGGCTCATCTTCACTAGGGCGATATTGATGATCAATCTCTTCGCTCATGCCATAAAAACCTCCATATATGGTATGTGCGGACTCTATATTGTGCAACACCACGCAACACAAGTGTAAAATTCTTTTTCCATCTACTTAAAAATGTGTTTAAAGTCACGGAGTATGTTTCCACAACTTTTTTGCATAAAATATATTTTCTCAACATAACCAGTTGTTCAGGGCTCTTCTATCCATCTTTTTAGCCATGTCTATAAACCATAAATAATGTAGATATTCAGTGTCATGTAAACTCATCTTTATCCAATGATTTCGCTAAACCTTAAATATATTAACAATCAATTGTCTCAATATGTAAAAAACAAAAAACTTTACAAAGATAGAGTGTGATATTTACGATTCAAATACATCAAAGCGTCTTTTTCTTGATTAAGGCTGATCGCGACAACTTCACCAATCAAAACACAATGGGTTGCATGTTCATGCCAACAAATTAAACGACAATCAAAAGACGCTAAAGCATCTGAAAGACTAGGTGCGCCAGTTAGCAACGTCTTCCATTGTGCGATATCAAAACGTTCTTTTTGTGTAATATTGCAACGCCTAGAAAAAATATCCGCTAGTGAACGATGTTTACCCGCTAAACTATTCACACAAAAGTTCCCATTCTCCATAAACAATCGATTCTTGAAGTTATGCCGCATAAGACAAACAAGAATAGTTGGAGGATCATCAGATAAAGAACAACACGCTGAAACCGTTACCCCGCGTCTTCCTCTCATACCATTTGTGGTCACAATATGCACAGCTCCTGCAAAATGACTCATAGCATCTCGATATTCTTGCGAAGAAACAGTAATATTATGTTGAAGTTTAGGCATTAAATGTGTTGTATGGTTTGACATATCCTTCACTTATACAGCTTTTAAATTCCCAATAATTTTTCCATAAAAAATTCATGACATGTATTTTTCTTTTACGTCATAGCACAAAAGATATTTTAGTATACAAAACGACATGATAAAAACAGCCTATCAAGGAGATCTTCATGCCCCATTCTCACCTCATTTCACCTTCGCTCTTGGCCTGTGATTTCTCCAAACTTGGTCAAGAAGTACTTGATGTTATTGATGCTGGAGCAGATTGGCTTCATCTTGATATCATGGATGGCCACTTTGTTCCTAATATCACTTTTGGCCCAGATATCGTCAAGGTTCTCCGCCCATTAACCAAAGCAATATTTGACGTCCACTTGATGATCACACCTGTAGATCCTTATTTAGAAGCTTTTGCAAAGGCTGGCTCAGATATTATAACCATTCATGCTGAAGCAACTCCCCATCTTCACCGTTCGTTGCAAACAATTAAAGCAATGGGGAAAAAAGCAGGAATTGCTCTCAATCCAAGCACGCCAGAACATATAGTTGAGTATTTGCTTGATCAATTAGACCTTATCCTCATCATGACAGTTAATCCTGGTTTTGGAGGACAGAAGTTTATTCCAGAAATGAAAGATAAAATCAAACGCGTTAAAAACATGATTGCAAACAGGCCTATTGATCTTGAAGTTGATGGTGGTATCACTGTTGATACAATTGGGATAACTGCGAAAGCGGGCGCAAATGTATTTGTCGCAGGCTCTGCAATTTATAAAGATGGCAACAAAGCGCTTTACAAAACCCGTATTAATGCACTGCGCCAAGCCGCAATTCACTCACAATAAGGAAAAAGTCATGATAACACGTTATTCCCGCCCTGAAATGGTAACAATTTGGTCACCACAAACAAAGTATCGTATTTGGTTTGAAATTGAAGCACATGCCTGTGATGCGCTAGCAAAACTGGGTATTATTCCACAAGAAGCAGCAAACATTATTTGGGAAAAAGGAAAAGCCGCCGAATTTGATGTCAATCGCATTAATGAAATTGAGGACATCACCAAGCACGATGTTATAGCATTTCTAACCCACTTAGCTGAATTTATTGGACCAGAAGCACGTTTCATTCATCAAGGTATGACCTCATCAGATATTCTAGATACAACGCTTAATATACAACTGATGCGTGCCAGTAATATTTTGCTAAAAGACATAGACCAACTTCTTGAAGCATTAAAAAAACGTGCTTTTGAACATAAAGAAACAATTACCATTGGACGCAGTCACGGTATTCATGCTGAACCAATAACATTTGGTATCAAATTCGCTCTTGCATACGCTGAATTTTCTCGGTGTCGCAAACGCCTTCTTGCCGCACGAGAAGAAATTTCCACTTGCGCTATTTCAGGTGCCGTAGGCACTTTTGCAAATATTGACCCACGCGTTGAAGAACATGTAGCAAAAGCATTGGGACTGCATCCTGAACCCGTTTCCACCCAAGTGATACCACGCGATCGTCACGCCATGTTCTTTGCAACGCTTGGTGTTATTGCATCATCCATTGAAAGATTAGCTATAGAAATACGTCATCTACAACGAACAGAAGTTTTGGAAGCAGAAGAATATTTTTCACCTGGACAAAAAGGCTCATCGGCTATGCCCCATAAGCGTAATCCCGTTTTAACCGAAAATCTCACTGGATTAGCGCGTATGGTACGTGCCTTTGCAATACCTGCCATGGAAAATGTAGCACTTTGGCATGAACGAGATATTTCCCATTCATCTGTTGAGCGCTATATTGGCCCTGATGCTACCATTACCCTTGATTTTGCTCTTGCTCGACTCACATCCGTTATTGAAAATTTAATTGTCTATCCAGAAAATATGCAAAAAAATCTCAACAAATTCCGAGGGCTTGTTCATTCACAACGAGTGCTTTTAGCACTCACGCAAGCTGGAATGAGTCGTGAAGATTCTTACCGAATTGTACAACGCAATGCGATGAAGGTGTGGGAACAAGGAAAAGATTTTTTAGAAGAATTACTCCATGACAAAGATGTTACAAAAGCTTTAAGTGAAGCAGAACTTCGTGAAAAATTTGATCTTTCCTACCACACCAAACATATCAACACGATTTTTCAACGCGTTTTTGGAAAATGACAAAAGCATATATTGTACACAAGCAACAAGCATGTTGTCCTTGCCTCATGAGACAAAAGCTGTGGTAATGAAAGAAGCAATTAATGAAAGCAAATCAACTCGATATTCTTATTGTTCCTGGCTACAAAGGGTCTGGTCCTGATCATTGGCAAACACGATGGGAAAAAAAAATATCTACAGCCCGCCGCGTTCAACAAACCCATTGGTCGAAACCTGTTTGTGAAGAATGGGTTAATGAGGTTAAAAGCGCCATTGCACAAGCACAAAAACCTGTTGTGATTATTGCCCACTCATTAGGCGTTCCTACAGCTATTCATGCAACGAAACAAAACGCAGAAAAAGTTTGTGGCGCTTTTTTTGTTGCACCTCCAGATGTAAACAATGAAAACATCCGCCCCAAACATTTTATGACATTTGGTCCCTATCATGGTAAAAAATTACCATTCCCCTCTGTCATTATAGCCAGCCGCAACGATGAATTTTGTCAATTTTCAGTAGCAGAAAAACTTGCGAATGATTGGGGAGCACTGTTTGTTGATGCTGGGCAATCTGGCCACATTAATGCAGAATCTGGCCATGGACCTTGGCCTGAAGGACTTATGGTTCTCTCTCATTTTCTTGCAAAAATTTAATGAAAGAGAGATAATTGCCTTCACGCCCTCTATATTTGTAGTTTCATGACTCTTTGCTCAAAGTCCCAATGACAAAAAATATAAGAAGTGCTATAGCAATCATTGAGAATTTCTGACAATTAGGATAGTATTACTTATCAGTGTTATTAGAAACCTCTCAAATCAATAGAGAATCATGATGAATCGTCGCCACCGTATTTATGAAGGCAAGGCCAAAATTTTATATGAAGGACCTGAACCAGGGACCTATATTCAATTTTTTAAAGATGACGCAACTGCCTTTAATGCAAAAAAACATGAAATTATCGACGGAAAAGGGGTTTTAAATAACCGTATTTCGGAACATATCTTTAGTCATCTTAGCCGTTTGGGTATCCCGACCCATTTTATTAAACGCATAAATATGCGTGAACAGCTCATTAAAGCCGTTGAAATTATTCCATTGGAAGTTGTTGTTCGTAACGTTGCTGCTGGTTCTCTTGCCAAGCGTTTGGGATTGGAAGAAGGAACAGCCCTTTCGCAATCCATTATTGAATTTTACTATAAAAATGATTCTCTTGATGATCCAATGGTAACGGAAGAGCATATCACTGCCTTTGGATGGGCTGTTCCCCAAGAAATAGAGGATATTATGCAACTTTCGATTCGTATTAATGATTTTCTTTCCGGGCTTTTTGCAGGTGTTAACATTCAGCTCATTGATTTCAAAATGGAATTTGGACGCCTATGGGAAGATGAAACAATGCGTATTGTTCTTGCTGATGAAATCTCTCCTGATTCTGCAAGGTTATGGGACATGCAAACACGAGAAAAAATGGATAAAGATCGTTTTCGGCGTGATATGGGTGGGCTTATTAACGCTTATCAAGAAGTGGCAAAACGCCTTGGCATTATCAATGAGAATGAACCTCCACGACCAACTGGTCCAGTATTAGTAAAATAGTGACATGAGATCACATTCCTTTAATATTAGCAAATGAACCTCTTTAAGAAGAGGAACTTTAGCGACAGGAGATAAAAAATGAAAGCACGTGTTACAGTGACTTTAAAAAACAGTGTCCTTGACCCACAAGGAGAAGCAATTGTAGGTGCTTTAAAAAGTTTAGCGTTCAAAGGCATTCATTCCGTTCGCCAAGGAAAAGTTTTTGATGTTGTGCTCGATGATCAGCCTTCTGAAACTGCAACGCAAAAACTTGAAGAAATGTGTAAAGAGTTACTGGCAAATACCGTCATTGAAGACTGCACTATAGAGCTTCTGTAAGTGGGACACTTCATGAAAACTGCTATTATTCAATTACCTGGATTAAATCGCGATGGGGATATGGTTGCAGCACTACACCATATAACAGGAATCGAACCGTTTAAAATTTGGCAAACAGAAACAACAATTCCGGATGTAGATATCATTGTTATTCCTGGTGGTTTTTCTTATGGGGACTATTTAAGATGTGGAGCTATCGGTGCAAGAACCCCCGTTTTGCAAGCTGTGCGTGAGAAAGCAAAAAAAGGTGTTACAATCATTGGCATATGTAATGGATTTCAAATTTTATTGGAAGCTGGTTTATTACCCGGCACTTTAATGCGTAACACCTCATTGAAATTTGTTTGTCGTGAAATAAAGCTTGAAGTGGTAAATGCCAATACAAAATTTTCTCGCTATTATTCCAAAGGGCAAATTATTCGTTGTCCTGTTGCACATCACGATGGAAATTATTTTGTCGACAGTGAGACATTAAAACAAATGGAAGACGATGAGCAAATTGTTTTTCGCTATGCAGAAAATACAAATCCCAACGGTTCGATAAAGGACATTGCTGGTATCGTCAATAAGGCTGGTAATATTCTTGGTATGATGCCTCATCCTGAAAATTTTATTGAACCCGCACATGGTGGTACTGATGGTCGTTTGCTTTTCCAAAGTGCTTTAGAATTGACCAATGGATAATAACAAAGAAGATTTTATGCTGCCTCACTGTGTTAAAGTCAAAAATCTGTATCATTTTCCCACACGACAAATTTACCAATAAAATATTTTTACAAACACAACGGAGTGTACTTTAAAAACACACAAAGATTTATTCAAAAGACCTTAATAACAAGAGACAATAACAAGCATTTTCGTTTAGGATCTATAGACCACTGCCTTATCAAACGATAAGACTCTTGATGACCTAAGCTGCTAGATTTAAAATAATAAAGAAGCTAAATCTTGATCAATTTGACGGATAAAAATTCATGAATCCTTGCAATAACAGAGCCATTACGCCAGAACTCATTGTCCAACACGGTCTAAAAGATAATGAATATCAACATATCCTGACCTTAATTGGTAGAGAGCCAACCTTTACTGAGCTGGGAATTTTTTCGGCAATGTGGAACGAACATTGTTCCTACAAATCATCCAAAAAATGGCTTAAAACACTTCCAACAGAAGGAAAATGTGTCATTCAAGGACCTGGTGAAAATGCTGGTGTCGTTGATATTGGTGAGGGGCAATGCGTTGTTTTCAAAATGGAAAGCCATAACCATCCCTCCTATATTGAACCTTATCAAGGTGCAGCAACGGGTGTTGGTGGTATTTTGCGTGATGTCTTTACCATGGGTGCACGTCCTGTTGCAGCTATGAATGCCTTGCGATTTGGGGCTCCAAGTCATCCTCGAACACGCCACCTTGTTTCTGGCGTTGTTTCTGGAATAGGTGGTTATAGTAATGCTTTTGGCGTCCCAACCGTTGGTGGAGAAGTCAATTTTGACAAGCGCTATAATGGCAATATCCTTGTAAATGCCTTTGTCGCTGGTATTGCAAAGACCAACTCTCTTTTTTATTCCAAAGCCCAAGGAGTAGGACTTCCTGTTGTTTATCTTGGAGCAAAAACAGGACGTGATGGTGTTGGTGGAGCAACAATGGCTTCTGCCGAATTTGACGATTCAATGAGTGAAAAACGCCCAACAGTCCAAGTAGGTGATCCTTTTACAGAAAAATGCCTTCTTGAAGCTTGCTTAGAACTCATGGAACTGAGAGCTGTCGTTGCTATTCAAGATATGGGGGCAGCAGGTTTAACATCTTCTGCGGTTGAAATGGGAGCAAAAGGAGATTTAGGGATACAGCTTAATCTTGATAAAGTTCCTGTTCGTGAAGAAAACATGACAGCCTATGAAATGATGCTTTCTGAAAGCCAGGAACGCATGCTCATGATATTGAAACCAGAGCTAGAAAAGCAAGCTGCAGCAATTTTTCATAAATGGGGACTTCATTTTTCCATTATTGGAAAAACAACCGATGATTTACGTTTCCGTGTCTTTCATCAAGGAGAGGAAGTCGTCAATCTTCCCATCAAGGAACTTGGGAATGAAGCGCCTGTTTATGATCGTCCTTGGAGTGAACCCGTAAAAAAGCCACTTCTTAAAGTAGAAGAAATTGAGAAGGTTGAAAATTTGGGAGATGCACTTCTCTCATTATTGAATTCTGCTGATCAAAGTTCAAGGCGATGGGTTTATGAACAATATGATACACTTATTCAAGGAAATACGCTTGTTCGTCCAGGAGGTGATGCTGGAGTCATTCGTGTAAGCAGTCATGACAAACGTGCTCTTGCTTTTTCTTCTGATGTAACACCTCGCTATTGTGAAGCTGATCCTTATGAAGGAGGAAAACAAGCCGTCGCAGAATGCTGGCGAAATATCAGCACGACAGGTGCAACACCATTAGCCGCTACAGATAATCTCAATTTTGGTAATCCTGAAAAACCTGAAATTATGGGACAATTGGTTTTTGCCATTAAAGGTATAGGGGAAGCTTGTAGAATCCTCGACTTCCCTATCGTTTCAGGAAATGTTTCTCTTTATAATGAAACCAATGGAGAAGCAATTCTTCCTACCCCAACAATTGCTGGTGTCGGCCTTCTTGCTGACTGGTCTAAAATGGTAACAATCAGTGGTATGCAAAATGGAGATACTATTGTTTTGATTGGAGCATGCGGCTCTCATTTAGGTCAATCAATCTATGCACGTAATATTTTAAATATTGAGACAGGTGCACCACCTCAGGTAGATTTACAGCTTGAAAAAAAGCATGGACAATTTGTTCGAGATGTCATTGATCATGGTTTTGTAAATGCCGCTCATGATATTTCTGACGGTGGATTAGCCATTGCTCTTGCAGAAATGGTCATAAAAGCTGAGAAAGGAATTAAAGTCAAATTAAGCAACAAACAACCATCTCATGCAGAGCTTTTTGCAGAAGACCAAGCGCGTTATCTTTTAAGCGTCAAATCTCATGCCCTCAGCGATCTTAAAGAACTCGCACAAACAAACGCAGTTTCTTTAACGGAACTTGGTCGAGTTGAGGGTGATTCTCTTGACATAGAGGGGATATTAGCACTTTCCATAGACAAACTTACACAAGCTTATGAAAGTTGGTTTCCGCAATTCATGGGCGAGGAATAAAAAGTTCTTCGTCTCTACTTGACTTAATGCGATTCTGACAAAGAATAAATAAAGGAGAATAATCATGGCAATGAGTGCCCATGCGATTGAAACACTTATTCGCGAAGGTATTCCCGATGCAACTGTGATAATTCGTGATCTGGCTGGCGATGGAGAGCATTACGCTGCTGAGGTGACTTCTGAAAGTTTTCGCGGGAAAAGCCGTGTCCAGCAACATAAAATGGTCTATGATGCTCTTAAAGGCAATATGGGAAATGATCTTCATGCGTTAATGCTGCAAACGAATATTCCCAAATGATTTTAAAAATTCTTCTTGCATTCATTCACTCAATACGAGTAGAAAATATCATGAATGTACAACATACATTTACAAAATCTGCAATATTGAGGAATAAAGATGAGCACTGTTCATGATTTTATTGACAACGAAATTAAAGAAAATGACGTCGTTTTATTCATGAAGGGAACCCCCAATGCTCCGCAATGCGGATTCTCAGGACAGGTTGTTCAAATCCTTGATTATTTAGGATTAGATTATAAAGGGATCAATATCTTAACTTCTCATGAATTGCGTCAAGGAATTAAAGACTACTCAAATTGGCCAACAATTCCACAACTCTATATCAAAGGTGAGTTTGTTGGTGGTTGTGATATTGTGAAAGAAATGTTTCAAAATAATGAATTGCAAGAACTGTTAAAAGAGAAAAATATTCCTTGTAATAAATCATAGGTATCTTTCATTTTTCAGCCTCTTAAAAAGAGCTGTGGTCGGTAGAAATTGTTATTTCAAGGATGCCTTATGTCATATTTAATTGACGAACAAACGCACCGTGATGCGATTAGAAAAAGAATTGGCTATAAAGAATTTGTTCTTCTTATTGGAGCACTCATGGCTATCAATTCTATAGCTGTTGACATTATGCTTCCAGCCATGCCTGATATTTTGAACAGCTTACATGTTCTCAATGAAAATGATCAACATTATATCATTTCTAGTTATCTTATAAGTTATGGCATCACACAAATATTTTTTGGTCCGATAAGTGATCGTTATGGACGTCGTAAACTTATTCTCCTTGGTCTTGCATTTTATGCCGTTACAGCGATTGGTTGTGCTTTTGTATCCAACTTTTCTCTATTGCTTATTTTACGTATCTTGCAAGGTATAGGAGGTGCTGCTATGCGCGTCCTTACTGTTTCTGTTGTACGCGATCTTTACAGTGGTCGAAAAATGGCAGAAGTTATGTCTATCGTTATGATGGTTTTTCTTATTGCACCCATGATTGGACCAGCAACAGGACAATTCATTTTATTGTTTGGAAACTGGCAAATTATCTTTATCTTTATGGCAATTATTGGTTTTGGACTGATGATTTGGATTCAACTACGCTTGCCTGAAACTCTTTATAGACAACGTTCTCTTTCTTTTTCTTCGGTCAAACATAACTTATGGGTCGTCATAACCAATCGCACCACACTTTGCTACACACTAGCAACTTCTATTGTTTTAGGTTGTATTTTTACCGCTGTTAATACATCGCAGCAAACATATGAAGGAATTTACAATCTAGGACTCTGGTTTCCAATTGCCTTTGCTGTTGGTGCGGCTTTTCAAGCTCTATCATCATTCTTTAATTCTCAATTGGTTGGACGTCTTGGCATGCGACGTATCGCACACACCATGCTTTTGCTCTTTTGTATCACCTCATGTATTTGGTTTATTGGCTCACTCTTAACAGATGGTGTTATCCCTTTTCCTTTTTACATGCTGCTGTTTTGTATATTGATGTTTGCCTGTGGCGGCATTATGGCTAATTTCAATACACTTGCTCTCGAATCTGTAGGGGAAATTGCTGGGACAGCATCTTCCGTATCTGGTTTTCTTCAGACATCTATCGCCACCAGTCTTGGCTTTTTTATTGCACAACAATTTGATGAAACAACAATACCCAATTCAGCAGCATTTTTCTTTCTCAGCATCATCGCCATATTTCTTGTTCTATGGGCTGAACGTGGATATCTTTTTAGGCAATATCACCATAATCCTAACGAATAGAAGCAACTCAAAAAAAGGTTCACAATACTCTTACTCAAAGAAAATCATACAGTTGTTCTTTTTAACGGTCTATAATTTATAAATCAGATCAACAATTCAATTCGTAAATTTTCCTGATTTTGGAAATCCTTTGGGAACCAAACGCCCCACTCCAGCACGCATTCCCATCCACTCAATAAGGTCATCAGCTTGACGGTTAAAACAGCGCTCAGCTGTATCTTGCCAACTTAGCCCTTCTGATAAATGAAAGGTTTTGGCATCAACAATACCGCCCTCTTTGTAACGTTGCAGACGAACACCTTTACCACGACTCATTTCTGGTATTTGTTCAATGGCAAAAATAAGCATTTTACGGTTTTCACCAACTATTGCAACATGATCACCTTTTACTGGAATACAAAGCCTTACTTTATCAGAAGCCCTTGCATTCATAATTTGCTTGCCTTTTCGTGTATTAGCAATCACTTCGGTTGCAGATACAATAAAACCATTTCCATGAGATGAAATTAAAAGCAATTTATCCTGTGCATGATAGACAAAAGCTGTCAAAACATCGTGCTCATCATCCATATCAACTAAAAGGCGAATGGGTTCACCATGCCCCCTTCCTCCAGGTAAAGTATTTGCAGCAATAGCAAAAAACTTTCCCCCCGTACTTACTACAATAATTTTATCTGTAGTGAATGCTGGAAAAGCTAACTTCAAACAATCCCCTTCTTTGAATGAAAGCGCATTATAATCACTTAAATGTCCTTTTAAAGCACGCATCCAGCCCTTCTCAGAAATTACAATCGTAACTGGTTCTTTTTCGATCATCGCTTGGTGAATATCATCAATATCATGCTTTGGTGCCTCCTCAAATGTCGTACGTCTTTTTCCCAAAAGAGTATCAGGACCAAAAATTTTACGAACCTTTATGATTTCCTCTGAAATCACTTTCCACTGCTTTACACGAGAGGCTAACAAATTCTGCAGTTTTTCTTTTTCAGCACGCAAATTTTCAAATTCCTTACGAATTTCAAATTCTTCAAGCTTACGTAAAGAACGCAAACGCATATTAAGAATAGCCTCAGCTTGATTTTCTGTTAATTGAAAACGGTCGATGAACTTCTTTTTTGGTTCATCCTCTTCACGAATAATCTGAATCACCTCATCAAGATTTAAATATGCGATGAGATATCCATGAAGAATTTCTAATCGGCAATCAATTTGATCAAGCCTATAATGAGAACGGCGAACAAGCACTTCTTGGCGATGTTGGAGCCATTGCTGTAAACTTTCACGCAGAGAAAGAACATTGGGTATTTTTCCAGAAGATAAAACATTCAAATTAAGAGGAAATCTTACTTCAAAATCAGTCAATTTGAAAAGAGACTCCATAAGGAGTTCAGGATCAACAGTACGATTTTTAGGAATAAGCACTATGCGGATATCTTCTGCCGATTCATCTTGAATATCTTCAAGCATTGGTAAGCGTCGTGCAAGGAGCAATTCTGCTGTTTTTTCAATAAGGCGTGACTTTTGAACTTGGTAGGGAATTTCGGTCACAACAATCACATAAGAACCACGACTGCCAGTTTCCTGATGCCAACGTGAACGCAAGCGAAAAAATCCACGTCCAACACGATAAGATTCCTCAATACTCTTTTTAGGCTCAACTAAAATACCACCTGTTGGAAAATCAGGACCAAGAACAAAGCGATTTAATTCCTCATCATTTACATCGGGATATGCAATCAAATGGAGGGCTGCATCACAAAGCTCAGCAACATTATGGGGTGGAATAGATGTTGCCATACCAACAGCAATGCCTGATGAACCATTTGCTAAAAGATTAGGAAAAGCTCCAGGTAAAACAACTGGTTCTTCATCTTCTTCATTATAGGTTAAACGAAAATCAATAGCATTTTCATTAATCCCCTCAAGCAGCAACGCAGCCACTTCAGTCATACGCGCTTCCGTATAACGCATAGCAGCAGCATTATCACCATCAATATTACCAAAATTGCCTTGTCCATCCACCAATGGATAACGAACAGCAAAACTCTGAGCCAAACGCACCAATGCATCATAAATAGAGGCATCACCATGGGGGTGAAATTTTCCCATCACATCACCAACAATCCGTGCACATTTAGCATAAGACTGCCCTGGATTAAGCTTGAGTAAACGCATAGCATGGACAATTCGCCGATGCACCGGTTTTAAACCATCACGGACATCAGGTAACGCGCGGTGCATAATAGTAGAAAGCGCATAAGCTAAATAACGCTCTTGTAAAGCAGAACGTAATTCTATTGGTTCAATATGTTCTTTATCAAAAGGTAAATTCATTTTATCAGACATAATATAAGGACAACAATTCCCAAAATAATGAGCAATTATTCCATAAGATTTTGAGTGTAATCTTTTATGAGCCGACTATTGTTATTGAAAATCGACTATATAAAAATAAACAGGACGATTAAAACATGAACAGAAAATTATATCAAATTGAAAAAGTTATATGCATACTCTAAACTTTGTCTAAAAAGCCATACAGAAATCCTGAATACATTCAGCCTAATTTTTTCTGAAAGTCTAACAATACCTACAACGCATTAATTTATAATGATAATTCACTGTTTTGATAACAAAATAAGAAAATCAAAATATAGTAAGATTTTCTCATTTAAAATCTATTCAAGATGAATCAATAAAAACATCCTTTTGCAAATGACACGTGGGATGAGCATGTGGATAAAAATTGTAAAAAAATGCCTCTTATAAACCCTCTCAGGGACAAGAGCTGTCGCAATATTGGAAATCTCTAGGAAACAGCGATAGTACCGGCTTGTTACTAAGCTC
Source organism: Bartonella sp. MM73XJBT (assembly GCF_028618465.1). Lineage (NCBI taxonomy): Bacteria > Pseudomonadati > Pseudomonadota > Alphaproteobacteria > Hyphomicrobiales > Bartonellaceae > Bartonella > Bartonella sp. MM73XJBT. The sequence goes on from NZ_JAQISY010000011.1 coordinate 23,593, forward strand.
TAAAACATTATAGCTATTGAATATGCTTGACCTCTTACTGCTCTAAAAACAAAGATTACTATGCACACCGTTTTGGTCAACAATTCTGCTTTTTTAGCAAATTTCCCTTGGCTGTCCTCCATGCAATTCTCTTCATAGACTCTAAGAGCAAACCCCACCTTGAATATTTATCTCTATTGCTAACAAAGAAACTCAATGTATAAAGCATTAGCTACCTTATATCGTGATCTCAAATAATACTGTTTTGGAAAACAATCGGACAAAAATAATATCTCGTTTCTATTACGGACTGTACGGAATTTTAAGCATAATGCGATGCTTAATAGCATCGCATTATGCTTATTAAACACTAAAATAACTGCCCTTTTCTACAATGTAAAAAAATGCAAATGCAGTATAAACCTAAGCTTTATAAACAACATATACACATGAACTAAAAATCTTAAAACTTCACTGTAGAGAGAAAACTGCTAAAAACCCAAAACCAATTCATTAACTATTTTTGTTAACAGGAGCCATTCGTATCCCTAAATCACGTAATTGTGCAGAAGAAACATCAGACGGCGCCCCCATCAAAAGATCAAACGCTTGTTGATTCATAGGAAATAAAGCAACCTCACGTAAATTTTTAACGCCTTGTAAAAGCATAATAATACGATCAATACCAGCCGCCATACCACCATGTGGTGGAGCTCCATAATGAAATGCACGATAAAGAGCACCAAAACGATCTTCTACCACCTCTTTGGAAAGACCAACAAGATTAAAAACTTTAAGCATCATTTCTGGTGAATGATTACGAATTCCACCCGATGCAATCTCATAACCATTACAAACAAGATCATACTGAAATGCTTTAAGCGTGAGAGGATCTTGACAGTCAAGAGCATTCTCTCCTCCTTGCGGCATAGAAAAAGGATTATGTGCAAAATCAAGCTTTTTCTCATCTTCATTCCATTCAAAAAATGGAAAATCAACAATCCATGCTAAAGAGAAAGAATCTAGATCAACAAGATCTAATTCTTCCCCTACTCTTGTGCGTGCTGCACCGGCAAAAGATGCAAATTTCTTGGGATCTCCTGCCACAAAAAAACAGGCATCACCACTTTCAAGTCCAAGCTGCATACGAAGTGCTTCAGTTCTTTGCTCGCCAATATTTTTGGCAATAGGACCAGCCCCTTCAAACTTTCCTTGCTCTTCACGCCAGAAAATATAACCAAGCCCAGGCTGTCCCTCACCTTGTGCCCAGCCATTCATACGATCACAAAAAGCACGACTTCCACCCGTTTTAGCTGGAATAGCCCACACTCGTGCATTTTTATCATTTGCTAAAATATGCGCAAAAACTTTAAAGCCAGAATCATAAAAATGCTGTGAGACATCCTCCATAATAATCGGATTACGTAAATCAGGCTTATCCGAACCATATTTTCGCATTGCTTCATCATAAGAAATACGAGGAAAGTTTTGTGTTACAGACTTTCCATCTGCAAACTCTTCAAAAAGAGAGCGCATAATAGGTTCCATTGTTACAAAAATATCCTCTTGTTCAACAAAACTCATTTCAAGATCTAATTGATAAAATTCTCCAGGAAGACGATCAGCACGGGGATCTTCATCTCTAAAACAGGGAGCAATTTGAAAATAACGATCAAAACCCGACATCATCAACAATTGTTTGTATTGTTGAGGAGCTTGTGGCAATGCATAAAACTTTCCCTGATGAATACGACTTGGCACCAAAAAATCACGTGCTCCTTCCGGTGATGAAGCCGTCAAAAGCGGTGTTGTAAATTCTGTAAAACCAGTCTCTTGCATAGAGCGTCTAATAGCAGCAATAATTTCAGTGCGACGCATAATATTTTTGTGCATAGTTTCACGACGTAAATCAAGAAAACGATACTTCAAGCGGATATCTTCTGGATAATCAGGTTCGCCAAAAACAGGTAAAGGAAGCTCATCAGACTTTGAAAGAATTTCAACCTCTTTGGCAAAAATTTCAATTTCGCCTGTTGGAAGAGATGTATTAACAACCTCATCAGCACGTGCACATACTTCCCCATCTACACGAATGACCCATTCAGAACGTACGCTCTCAATAATTTTAAAAGCTGGCGAAGCAGGATCAGCAACAATCTGCGTGATTCCAAAATGATCACGTAAATCTACAAAAAGGATTCCGCCATGATCACGAACACGATGAACCCATCCCGAAAGACGAACCTTTGTCCCTACATCACATTTACGAAGAGCAGCGCAATTATGACTGCGATAACGGTGCATAGTTTTTTGCCTTTGATATAATTTTCACATGGGCTACAAAGTCCTTTTCATAACCATTTGTCAAGATATGAGGATAAAGACTCAAAAAAAAAGTCAAGAAAAGACAAATTTAATTTCTCTCGTTATAATAGAGTGATGATGAATCTTATTACACAAACCAAAGATCTTGAAATTGCACTTTCTATTCTGCGTACCTCAGATTTTGTAACAGTCGACACTGAATTTATTCGTGAAACAACTTTTTGGCCCCAACTGTGTCTCATTCAGCTTGCCTCACCAGACACAACAGCTCTCATTGATCCAATGTCACAAGATATTGATTTACAACCATTTTTTGATCTCATGAAGGATAAAAAAATTGTTAAAGTGTTTCATGCAGCACGTCAAGACATTGAGACCATTTATCATCTTGGAGGCATCATTCCCTCCCCTCTCTTTGATACACAAATAGCAGGATCAATTTGTGGTTTTGGTGATTCTATCTCCTATGACCAGATTGTACAACGTTGCACTGGGCATCACATTGATAAATCATCTCGTTTTACAGACTGGAGCTACCGCCCTCTTTCGGAAAAACAGCTGCTCTATGCACTTGCCGATGTCACCTATCTTAGAGATGTTTATCTCTTATTAAAAAAACAGCTAGAAAAAAACAAACGCACCCACTGGATGGATGATGAAATAGCAATCCTTTTAGCACCTAAAACCTATGATATGCCAGAAGATGAGGCATGGAAAAAAGTAAAAGGCAAAATCAAAAAAACACGTGAACTTGCCGTATTACAAAAAATAGCTGCTTGGCGTGAACGTAAAGCACGCAAATATAATATTCCACGCCGTCATATCATGAAAGATGAGTGCTTAATTGAAATAGCAATTCAACAGCCAACAGATGAAACTGCCCTGAAACGCTTGCGCAGTCTGAACAAAAACTGGGATAAATTTTCAATCGCACAAACACTCATACAAGCTGTAAATGAAGGCTTAGAAGTTGATCTTGCGACTTTACCTCCCCTTCCTAAATATAATCCACTCAATGAGACATCAACTGCCGTTATCGACCTTCTTAAAGTGTTATTAAAGCACGTTGCCAACGAAAATGACATTGCACCCAAAGTTATTGCCACTACCAATGATTTAGAAAAAATCGCTAATGGATGTATCAAGAAAAATATTCCCGCTATGAATGGTTGGCGCTATGAAATATTTGGTAAAAAAGCCGAACAAATGCTAAAAGGCCAGATAGGATTTTATTTTGACAGTGGAAAAATAAACATCAAACAACTCTAATTTACAAAAGATTTTTCACCATTTGCATTCTAAAATGGGTGCAATAAAATTTTTGAAAAGAGTATATTTATTTTGAGTATAATACATGAAGTGAGAATCAAAAAAGAGGAATTGTGTAATCTCACTCCGCTAAGCAAATTGTATTTGAAAAAATAAAAGCTCTAAATAAATTTTAAGTACTTTTATTCCGGAAAAATCTGCCTCATTATCCATATTCCCGCGTCAATTTAGAATGTGCTTTATGACCAATACAAATACGGTAAAAAAACTTATAATTTAAAAACTTAAATTTGATCAATGCTTGCTCAAAATGACGATGAAAAAACAAGCCCCCTAATCGAATAACGGAAAAACTTTCCTCTAATAATAGCGGATTCGTTTGCGGAAATATGAGTTTAGCGCAAAAAAATGTGGAAGCATAATATCTCATATCCTCATATTATGAATATCCTATAGCAACCGTGACACAACAACAAAAAATAAATTTGCATAGCCCCCTCATAAGTAATAATAGAGCAATGAATTTCTACAAATAATAGAAAAGAATCAGAATGTTTCAAAACAAAGAGGCTGGTTTATTATTTTTGATAACTTCTTTAAATGATTGAAAGGACGTTCTCCTAATAAATCAGCATAACGCCTGGGAATATATAAAACAACGTGATCTGTCTTTTTTTGCCACGATAAATGAGGTAAAATTCCTGCAGTAGACGCACTAAAAAGATAAGCAATCCGCATAATTTCACCAAGAATTCTTGCTTTATCAACGAGATTTTTAGTTGCAAGTTGAAAAATAGGAAGGGATTCCTCATCAATTAATGAACCTGTATTGCGAAAAAAAACAGCGAGCGCAGCATAAGCACGCCCCTCATGAGAAATCCCCGGATATGATCCTAGTGCTATTCGATTGGCCGCCTCATTACCCCTATAATCTGGATGGATACGCCAACCAATATCCGCAAGAAGACACGCAGCCTTGCGATAACGGCATTCATTTTCAGTCTCGAGAATCCCAAAAGCTTTAAAAGCGCTTGTCGTAAAATCAATGAGTTCTTCTGCCTGCTTTGGTGAACGAGCCCGTAAAATAGCCATTTCCGTGCATGCTGCAATGAGCGGATCTGAAGCACGAATTTTTTGTGGCAATCGTGAATAAAGAAAGCCTTCACGAACACCAGCTCCAGAAAAAACTATTTTTTTTACCCCCATACATTGAATAAGTTCAACAAGAATGATCGCCCCATAAGATAAAAGCTGACGACGATTTTTTGAAACAGCTGTAATTCCTTGCATATTATCAATGCTGCCACGCACAACAAAACGTAGAAAATCTTCCATTTCAGCTGCATCAACTTCATAGCCATGCATAACAGGCAACCGATAATGTTTGGTTGCCATATGGAGCTTTGCCAAATTACGCCAAGTCCCTCCAACAGCATAAAAACAACGTGCCCTGCCTTTACAAACGACAGCAGATTTACCAAACTGCTCATGGGCAATTTTTGCAGCAACAGCAATATCATTATTAGACATATACTGTAGGCGTAAACCACCTAAGGGCAGTGTTACGCCCTCTCCTACCTCAGAGTCATCAATATCAATAAGCTCCAAACTTCCACCACCAAGATCTCCAGAAATACCCTTAGGTTTGTAAAAAGTAGAAATCACCCCATATGCTGAATAAACAGCTTCTTCACTTCCTGAAAGAAGATATATTTTATTTTGCAAGATATCTTCAGCATTTTGAATAAAGACTGATCCGTTTTTTGCTTCTCGCGCTGCTGCTGTTGCGAGTGTATAGACCTCATCTGCTCCAATCTGTTGACAAAGCGCACGAAAACGTTTCAGTGTTTGCAACGCCATTTTTATGGAATTTTCTTCTAAAAATCCAGTTTTTGCAACACCTTGCCCAAGACCACAGAGAACTTTTTCATTAAATAAAACCGTTGGCGAACGAACAAGACCCTCATAAATAACGAGTCGAACAGAATTTGAGCCAATATCGATAACAGCAACAGGTTTACATCCTTTTAACCGTCCCTGAGCATTTATATATGTCATTGGATTTCAGTCTTTATGTATTTCGGCTTGTTGCCGATGCAACGCCATCAAAGATGAAGCAGAAGACTCAAAAGAACTTTTCCAGCCCGCAGAACCTGCATTGGCCATAAAATACTCCTGTGCATTAAACGGACTTTCACCTCTTTGCGGTATTATACGCCTTGATTTTCCATTATAGAGTATATCAAAACTTTGTTGATTATCAATAATATTAGCTAACATAATTTGTAAAAGAATTTGCTTACGAACCGTTTTATTGAAAACTGGAACCAATATTTCAATACGATAATCCAGATTACGAGGCATCATATCAGCAGATCCTAAATAAACAAGTGCGTTCTCATTGGGTAAATCTTCACCATTACCAAAACAAAAAATACGACTATGTTCAAGAAAGCGCCCTACAATTGACTTTGCACGAATATTATCTGAAATTCCTGGAATACTAGGACGCAAACAACATATACCACGCACCACCAAATCGATCTGTACACCCGCTTGACTAGCACGATATAAAGCATCGATAATTTCCGGGTCAACCAATGCATTGACTTTCATCCAAATAGCAGCAAACCGCCCCTGCCGCGCATGAGTAATTTCCCCTTCAATATGCTCCAAAATACGATTGCGCAATGTTAAGGGTGAAAAAGCAATCTTCATAACCTCATTTGGGCGCTCATACTGAGCAATATAATGAAACAATAACGCAACATCACGTGCAGTATCATCATCTTTGGTAAAAAAAGAAAGATCGGTATAAACTTTAGCATTAATAGGATGATAATTTCCCGTGCCAAGATGAACGTAAGAGCAAAGACGTTTATCTTCACGCCTCGTTATCAGTGACATTTTAGCATGTGTTTTCAAGGCAATAAAACCAAAAATAACTTGTACACCTGCGCGCTCAAGATCACGCGCCCAACGAATATTTGCTTCCTCATCAAAACGTGCTTTAAGTTCTACCAAAGCAGTCACTGATTTCCCCTGTTCAGCAGCCTTAATTAAAGCACTGACAATTGGGCTATCATTCGATGTACGATAAAGAGTCTGTTTGATTTCCACAACATCAGAATCGTAAGCGGCTTGATGTAAAAATTGTACAACAACATCAAAGGATTCATAAGGATGATGAAGTACGATATCACTTTCACGAATAGCTGCAAAGCAATCACCCTTATGCTTACGAATACATTCAGGGAAACGAGGATGATAAGGAATAAATTTTAGGTCATTACGTGGAATAGAAACAATCTCTGAAACCATATTAAGAGCCAAAAATCCATCAAGAACACTGATCCAATTATCAGGAACAGCAAGAGCACTGCTTATAAACTGGCGTAAATTCTTTGGTGTTTTCGTATCAAATTCAATTCGAATAACCTGCCCACGACGGCGCCTTTTAAGAGCAGTTTCAAAAAAATGAACAAGATCTTCAGCCTTTTCTTCTACTTCAATATCACTATCGCGAATCACTTTAAATATACCAATTCCGTCCACTTTATGATCAAGAAATACATAATTTATGAAAAGACGAAGAACATCTTCACAGGCAATAAAACGAAAATGACTGTCTTTTTGAGGGAGAAGAATAAAACGCCTTAAAGCCATTGGCAGTGGTAACAACGCTATAATTGCCTGTTGAGCAGCACCCCCAGACAATTGCAAAGCAAGAGAAAGCCCTAAATTAGGAATAAACGGAAAAGAGTGAACAGAATCAACAAACAAAGGTTCAAGAACAGGAAAAATTGTGTCAAGAAAATATTTTTCAAGCCATGATTTTTCAATTCCTGAAAGTTCCTCAGGACAAATAATTTCGATATCATTCTGTTTTAATTCATGACGTAAAACACGTAATTCTCGTAATTGCTGAGCCTGCAAATGTGAAATCTCAGCTAACACAAGATCAAGCTGTTCCTGCGGTGTGCGCCCATCTGCACTGCACACTGTCACGCCAGCACGAATTTGAGCAGCAAGACCAGCAACACGAACCATAAAAAACTCATTAAGATTTGCTGCGGAAATGGAAAGAAATTGTAGCCGTTCTAATAAAGGATGCCTTGTATTAGTGGCCTCCATCAATACACGCGTATTAAATTGTAACCATGAAAATTCTCTATTAATAAACCGCATCGGATTTTTCATTGTTATATCCGATAAAGAAATCTGGTCTTCCACCCTCTGTCCCATATACTTTAGCTAAATTTCCTTTATACTTTCTAAAATTTTCATAATTGAATATATTACTGAAGAATTTATAATATATTACTGTTTAACGATCTATTTTTCTCATGTGATTTCCATTGAATATTTCAAACATTTGATACTCTTCCTGTACGTAAAATGCTAAAAAACAGAGTGATAAGCTCATGAACATACAAGATAGTGAGTTTATCTTAAAAAGCACCTTGCATTATCATAAGCTTTATTACAAACTCATGCATGAAATAAAAAATCCCAATCATACCTGATGAGACAATTTATCCGGAGCTTGACACCATGGCTGATCACAACATTCCCCATTTCCAAAATGATCTTGGATATAAAACAATCGAAATTGGTGTAAAAGAATTTATGTGTGTGGGGGCGACACAACCCTTTGATCACCCTCATATTTTTATTGACATGGGAGCGGCTGATGAGAAAATTTGCCCTTATTGTTCAACCCTTTATCGTTATATTTCTTCGCTATCATACAATCAAACAAATCCACCAGGATGTTTATATTATCCAAGCAATTCATTATAATGCATTTTCTGCTTTTTCAATATGACGAGGCTTATGGACCAATCGCCAATCATCGTTGGAGGTGGAATTGCAGGTTTAAGCACTGCTTTAGCACTCGCCCATAAAGGAATAGAAACGATAGTTATTGAAAAGTGTCAACAGCGTGATGCTGTGGGAGCTGGTATTCAGCTTACTCCAAATGCAACCTGTATACTTTCTCATTGGGGAATTCTTAATAAGCTCATAGAAATGGGTACAATACCACGCTTTCTTGAGCTAAGAGATGGAGTCTCTTTAAAAACGCGATTGCGTGTTGATCTGATCAATTTATCAGAGAAATACTGGAAATTCCCTTATATTACGATTCATCGTGCCGACTTACAAAAAGTTTTACACAGCGCTGTTATGGAAAATCCTTTTATTAAATACAAAACAGGCGAATCTTTTCTATCGACGACCCAAACGATAAGCAGCATAAACATAAAAACAATCAAAACAGATACATCAAATAAGACAGGAGCATACCAGTTTTATTCAACATCGCTCCTTATCGGATGCGATGGAGTTTGGTCCACATTACGAAAATTGGCTCCTTTTCATGAAACAGCAGATTTCAGTGGCTTTATTGCTTGGCGTGCAACAACAGAATTTGAAAATCTTCCTAAAGACTTTCGCTCTTTATTGCAAAATATGAAAGCAATCATGGCTTGGATGGGACCTCAAAATCATCTTGTTGTCTATCCCATTCAACCATCAGCAAAACTGTTTAATTTTGTAGCCATTACAAATGGAAACAATCCCAAAGAAGGATGGGCGCATAAAGGAAATAAAGAACATTTGAAATTTCTTTTTCAAAATTGGCATGGACAAATTTTGCAAATCTTTGACCATATTGATGAATGGACCTATTGGCCCCTCTTTCATATGAAAAAACACCGTTTTCTAGGCTTAGAGCGACAAGTTTTTGTTGGTGATAGTGCACATGCAGCTCTTCCCTTTGCCGCACAAGGTGCTGCTATGGCAATAGAAGATGCCGCCACATTAGCAGAAACGCTCTCTCTTAAAAATCTGTCATTAAAAAAAGCTCTTTCGCTTTATGAAAAAATACGAACACCCCGCATAAGAGCAGTAAAAAAACGTGGAGATTTCAATAAAATAGTTTATCACGCAACGGGTCCTATGGCAATTGCACGTAATTTTATTATGAAAATTCGTACACCAGAGAATATCATCTCTCAGCTTAATTGGCTTTATATGTATGATGCGATGAATGCCATAAAAATATATGATAAGAACTTATAAAATACCTTTAATAACTTGAGAGATACAAGAAATATTTTATTCACTTTATGATGCTAGGGACCCAACATCATTTATCAAAAATAAAAACAAGAATTTTCAAAGTTTCCAATCTGGTTTAAAGTAAAATTCCCCACCACCAATCACGTCAAACATAATGTACAATAAGTCCTCATCTTACAACTCTTGATTTAAGTCAACTCCACAGCGATAATCCCCTGAATTGATTTCATAGCACTTGCTATATGTGAATTAACCTTGTATCGTTTTGGGAGCGCAATTTCGACCTCCCGTAATCCATCCTCCTGAATAAGGACGAGTCCAACTTCTCCATTCCCATGATGATTTAAATTTTGCTCAATTTGCGCAAGCATATCAACGCTCTTTATAAAGAGACGCATCATTTTATGATTCTGCAACGCTTCCTTTTCTAAAGATTGGACCGTCTCAAGACGCAAACTAACACCTTCAGAGCGATTTTCCGCACTCACTGTGATGATAAAAGATTTCCCAGGCTCTAGTATTTCTTCATAATCCGCAAGTGCGTCAGAAAAGAGAACTGTTTCATACTGTCCACTCGTATCAGAAAAATGAATAATTCCCATTTTTTTACCAGACTTTGTTTTACGCACTTGTTTTGCTACGACAGTTCCAGCAAGTCTAGCAGCAGTTGCTCCCCCTTTTACGGCATTGGCAAAATGAAGCCAAGTTTGAACGCGTTTGTTAGCAAGAATAGCCTGATACTCATCTAGAGGATGCGCAGAAAAGTAAAAACCTATTGCTTGAAATTCTCGATGAAGTTTTTCATCTGGTAACCAAGGAGAGGTTTGCGATAAAATTAACGGCTCTTTTAATCCACCCGAAATGCCAAATATATCAATCTGTCCACTAGAATTGTTTTCGAGAATACGAAGCGCACGTGCATGAAGCGTTCCAAGACTTGCCAATAAAACCTCCCGTGCAATATGAAAGCAATCAAAAGCGCCAGCACAAATTAAACTTTCCATCGCACGCTTATTAACAATACGCGGATCAATACGCTCGCAAAAATCTTCCAAATCCTTAAAAGGTTTATTTCCCCGACAAGCAACAATATGATCAACAACTGCTTCGCCTACACCTTTAATGGCAGCAAGAGAATAATAGATACAGTTATCACCAACTTCAAAAACACGATGTGACGTTTGCACACAAGGTGCAATAACTTTAATACCCAACCTTAATGCTTCACGACGAAAATCATTTAACTTATCCGTATTTGTCATATCATATGTCATTGAAGCAGCTAAAAACTCAACGGGGTGATGCGCTTTCATATAAGCTGTCTGATAAGAAACGATTGCATAAGCAGCGGCATGCGACTTATTAAAACCGTAATCAGCAAATTTTGCTAAAAGATCAAAAATAATATCAGCTTGATCTTTATCAACACCACCAGCGATAGCTCCATTCACAAAGCGCGTCCGCTGTTGTTGCATTTCTTTATGAATTTTTTTACCCATAGCACGACGTAATAAATCCGCTTCCCCAAGCGAATAACCAGCAAGCACCTGAGCAATCTGCATCACTTGCTCCTGATAGACAATAACACCTTGTGTTTCTTTAATGAGATGATCTATTTTAGGATGAATGGAAGCAATTTCCTCTTCCCCGTGTTTGCGTGCATTATAGGTTGGAATATTCTCCATTGGACCAGGACGATACAGCGCAACAAGAGCAATAATATCTTCAATACGATCAGGCCTCATCCCAATCAGTGCTTTACGCATACCAGCACTTTCCACTTGAAACACACCAACCGTTTCACCACGTGCCATCATAGCATAGGTCGCTTCATCATTGAGAGGGATATTCGACAAATCTATTTTGATAGCCTTTCGTGCAACAAAATCTACCGCCATTTTCAAAACAGTAAGGGTTTTTAATCCAAGGAAATCAAATTTGACGAGCCCTGCCTGTTCAACATATTTCATGTTAAATTGTGTCACGGGCATATCAGAACGAGGATCACGATACATTGGAACAAGTTCTAAAAGTGGACGATCACCGATAACAATCCCTGCTGCATGGGTTGATGCATGACGATAAAGCCCCTCCAGCTGAAGCGCGATATCTAATGCACGTCCTATGAGGGGATCTTTTTTCTTTTCTTCCTCAAATTTAGGTTCATCCTTGATAGCATCAGCCAATTCAACCTGACTCCCAGGCGTAGCAGGAACAAGTTTTGTAAGATAATCTACCTGACGATAAGGTACTTCTAAAACACGCCCAATATCACGCAACACCGCACGTGCTTGCAATTTACCAAAGGTAATAATTTGCGCAACTTGATCACGACCATATTTTTTTTGAACATACTGAATCACCTCTTCACGCCGCTCTTGACAAAAATCGATATCAAAATCGGGCATAGACACACGATCAGGATTAAGAAAGCGTTCAAAGAGAAGAGAAAAACGCAATGGATCAACATCAGTAATAGTCAACGCATAAGCAACCAGTGAACCAGCACCAGAACCACGCCCTGGACCAACAGGAACATCATGCGCTTTTGCCCATTTTATAAAATCTGAAACGATAAGAAAGTAGCCTGAAAATTGCATACGTGTAATAATAGACACTTCATAATCAAGCCGCTGCTCATAATCTGTAACAGTATATCCTTCAGCCAATCCAATTGTCTCAAGGCGCATTTTTAAACCAGCTTTAGCTTGATTTAACAATTCACTATCTTCTACTTCTAAAGTACAGTTTGTATCAACAGACTTTTCTATAAAACGAGGCAAAATAGGTTTTCGGACTGGCGTAGCAATATGGCAACGCAAGGCAATTTCAACACTGTTCTCCAGAGCTTCTGGAAGATCAGAAAACAGTGCCACCATTTCATCTTGTGATTTCAAATAATGATCTGGTGTCACACGTTTACGCTCTGGATTAGAGACAATTTGTCCTTCTGCAACGGCCATCAGTGCATCATGGGCTTCATAACCTTCTTTATTCATAAAAAAAGCTTCGTTGGTTGCAACAAGAGGAATTTCATATTGATACGCCAACTCAATCAATGCAGCTTCTAATTGTTGATCAAAAGAGCCATGCCGCTGTAATTCTACATAAAGACGATCATCAAAAATTTTTTTTAAAGAAATTAAGCGTTCAGCAGCACGTTCTTTCTTCCCTTCTGCCAAAGAGAAATTAATAGGTCCTCCCTTGCCTCCCGTTAAAGCAATGATTCCTTCACTATGCGACAACAACCAATCAATTTTAATATGAGGAGAATCACTATCGCACTTATCAAGATAAGCACGACTAACAAGACGAACTAAATGAGCATAACCGATCTCGCTAGCCGCTAACAAAACAACAGAGCAGAAATGAGCAGGATGACGCCCTTGAGAAAAACACACATTATCATCTTCATCAGCAAAATCAACGGCAAGCTGACAGCCAATAATAGGTTGTATCCCGTGAGAAAAACAATATTGCGAAAATTCCAAAGCACCAAATAAATTATTTGTATCGGTAATAGCAACCGCTGGAGCATAATCTGAAATGGCATGTTGAATAATTTGTGGGATTTTCAAAGCCCCTTCAAGAAGTGAATAAGCAGAGTGCACTCTCAAATGAATAAAGCGAGGAAGAGATTTTTTTTTATCTCGTATTTTACTTTTATCTTTTATCACTCTCACAGTTTCCTACTCAAAAATAAATATCAAATTGCACCCTTATCTGCTTTATAATAGAGAATACTCCAACTTACTCATCTTTAAATTTATAAGTTCATCCCTCTGTATACGAGCAAGATATTGCAATTTTATTGCTATTTATAAAAGACTTTCATCAAGAAAATATCTCTATTCACAGCAAATAAACAGACAAAAATAAAAAGGAAAAAATCGGATAGAATATTATGAATAATAACTCTCATTTTTTTATTTTATATATTCAAAGATAAAGTTTTTTGCTTAAAGTTCAAAATGTAAATAAACGACCTTTCTCTTCGATAACTTATCCCCAAAAAGCTCTTTTAAAGCACTAGAAAAAACAAAAAGAGCAAGGTAAATTTGCTTATGCTTTCAAGCCTTATTACTCCCCTTTTTAATTCTATCCGTACCCTTCCTGGGGTTACACCTAAAGTCTATAGCTTACTAGCAAAAGTCTTAAACACTAATCCCACGCAACACGAGCCGAGCCTCATTGATCTTCTTCAATTAATGCCTTATTCCGTTATAGATCGCAGAATGCGTCCCAACATCGCTGCTGCACAAGAAGGAGATACCGTTACACTCGAAATTGTTATTGATCAGCATCAGCCACCACCAATGGGTCGTAACCGATTACCCTATCGGGTTATTGCACATGATCCAACAGGAAAAATGAGTTTAGTCTTTTTTCATGCCAAGCCTTTTTGGTTAAAAAAACAACTACCAGAAGGAAAAAAAGCCATTATATCAGGCAAAGTTGAGCGTTTTAACGGACAACTTTCAATGATCCATCCCGATTATATCATAGCAAGCGAACAATCAAATCAAATACCCCTGATAGAACCCGTTTACCCTTCTACCGCTGGACTATCGGCAAAAACACTAAGGCGTATCATACAACATGCCCTTGACTCTCTTCCTCTCTTACCAGAATGGATAGAAGAAAACATCAAAAAGCAGCAAAATTTTTGCTCTTTTTCTGTTGCTTTACACCGTATTCATACACCTATCGATCCCAATGATTTAGCCCTAGAGAGTGCAGCACGCAAACGCCTTGCCTATGATGAATTACTCGCCTGTCAACTGGCTCTTGGACTCGTGCGTTTGAAAACCAAGTCTCTTGTCGGAACATCTCGACCATCAACAGGGATTTACACGAAAAAATTGCTGCAATCCCTTCCCTTTCAACTGACAAATGGACAAACAAAAGCGATACATGACATTTCCAATGATCTTGCTTCAGCAGAACCAATGTTAAGGCTACTTCAAGGAGATGTAGGCGCAGGAAAAACCGTCGTAGCACTGATGGCAATGGCACAAATTGCTGAGAATTCAGGACAATCAGCTTTAATGTCCCCAACAGAAGTTCTTGCAAGACAACATTTTGCAACAATTGCGCCTCTTGCCGAAAAGATTGGTTTACAAACAGTTCTTTTAACAGGACGAGAAAAAGGAAAAGTCCGCACAAATATTTTGAACACTATTCACTCAGGCCAAGCTTCTTTTATCATTGGAACCCATGCCCTCATACAAGAGAGTGTTTCCTATCATAATCTTTCCCTGAGCATCATCGATGAACAACACCGTTTTGGTGTACATCAACGTCTTGCTTTAACAGCAAAAGGCCATAAACCTGATATGCTGGTCATGACTGCTACCCCAATTCCACGCACGCTCGTCTTAACAGCTTTTGGAGATATGGATGTTTCAAAGCTCACAGAAAAACCAGTGGGACGCCAACCCATTACAACAGCAACACTTTCTCTAAAACGTATTGATGAACTCATAGAACGAATTACTCTTGCACTAAAAAAAGGAGAAAAGCTCTATTGGATTTGTCCTTTAGTAGAAGAATCAACCGCTCTAGAGCTTACTTCTATTGAAAGCCGTTTTGCTATTCTCCAAGAGCGATTTGGAACACGTGTTGGTATGATCCACGGCAAAATGTCAACGGATGAAAAAGAAGCAGCCATGACATCCTTTAAATGCGGAAATATCAATATCTTAGTTGCAACAACAGTCATTGAAGTAGGCGTAGATATTCCAGATGCTTCAATCATCGTCATCGAACATGCTGAACATTTTGGTCTTTCACAACTACATCAATTGCGTGGACGTGTCGGAAGGGGAGAAAAAAAATCCTCCTGTATTTTGCTCTACAAAGATCCCTTAACAAAAACGGCTGCAACACGCCTTAATATTATACGTGGTACCGAAGATGGTTTTAAAATCGCTGAAGAAGACTGGCGCCTGCGAGGAGAAGGGGAACTTTTAGGTACACGACAATCTGGTATGCCTGAGTTTCACATAGCAAATCTTTCCGTACATAGTGATCTTTTATCAATAGCGAGAAGAGATGCGCGTTTATTCCTGCAACGTGATCCTCATCTGTCTTCAGAGCGAGGACAAGCTTTACGTTTGCTGCTTTATCTTTTCGGACGAGATGATGCTACACGTCTCTTACAAGCAGGATAATGATAAAAAAGCAATTCAATAAAAATGAAAAACTTTCTTCAAAAGCTCGCTGATAGTTTGTCCGCCCACTGCCTTCGCCAAATAAAATATACTGAAAAACTCTCGTCGCTATCCTTAAAATTATGAAATCACACAAACCAAACTCTCTTTCCCCACATCCAAGATTCTACTGCATCCGCATGAAGACAGTTCATAAGAGGCATATCCTTCTACATTTTCCTATTCACACATCTGATCCCTCTTCTGACATGCCAAAAAATATTTCTGTATTCTGAAACAAAATGAAAAAATATTTCTGTATTCAATATCGTTATTAAATGTATAATATACCGATTTATAATGATAGTTTATGGTTTCACCATATTGAATGAGAGCCCCGAATACTGTCATTTTCTCCCTTTCAAACCTGTTGATATAAAAGCAATCAAAAGCACCTTCTTACACATCACAAGCGGAACTGGCGTGTGAATGAAAATTGTCACAAGAAAGTACTAAAAATATCTTTTATGAACCGCTTTAGCTGCCAAAAATGTCGCTATATTGGGAGCTGGCAAAGAGCAAAGAGTATGACGGTACTCGATTTTCCTTCATAAGCGCAAAGGAAGTAGTTGCTTCAACAGCTTTATCACGATACCGTCCACGGACGCTATCACAAAAATGGGCTGAAAAGCATTGAAAAACTTTTTTTAATAAGTACGCAAATACTCAACACATTGGGGTTCTGTTTTACGTGAGGCGCATACCACCATTAAAGAACGTGAAAAACAAAAGCGTGAAGCAATGCCTCATCTCTATTCTGTAAAAAATAAATACCACTCTTAAGTAATCTTTTGTATTCTTAAAATTATTCCTGCAAAATCTCAAAATACAAAATCATTTTTACTCAACAGTGACTGATTTTGCTAAATTACGCGGTTGATCCACATCTGTTCCTAATAAAACAGCTGTATGATAAGCAATTAACTGAATAGGTAAAGCATAAACAATAGGTGTAATAAATTCTGGAATATCAGGCAAAATGATCGTTGATAAAGTATCAAGATGAACCGCTTTTGCTCCTCTCTTATCCGTAATCAAAATAATACGCCCCTTTCGGGCTGCCACTTCTTGCATGTTAGAAACAGTCTTTTCAAACCACCGATCATAAGGTGCAACAACAATCACTGGGATTGTCTCATCCACCAACGCAATTGGTCCATGTTTTAATTCACCCGCAGCATAACCTTCAGCATGAATATAAGACAGCTCTTTCAGTTTAAGCGCCCCCTCTAAAGCAATAGGATAAGAAGTCCCTCGCCCAAGATACAAGACACCTTTTGCATGCGCTAAATCACGACAAATATGTTCAATCTTATCCTCCAGCTTTAAGACCTCATTAAAAATACGCGGAATTTCTGCCAATTGTTGAACAAACTGATGCTCCACTTCCTCTGAGAGATATCCCCGTTGCTTTGCAGCCCCAAGCGCTATTGCAGCAAGCGTTGTTAACTGACAGGTAAAAGCTTTTGTTGAAGCAACACCAATTTCTGGTCCAGCGCGCGTTGGTAGAATAAAATCAGCCTCTCTTGCCATTGTTGATTGCTCAACATTCACAATTGTCGCGGTTTTTACACCACGTTCACGACAATAACGCAAAGAAGCCAATGTATCAGCTGTTTCACCAGATTGAGAAACAAATATCGATAATACATCACAAGTGAGAGGGGGTTCACGATAACGAAACTCCGAAGCGACATCATTATCAACACTTAAAGCAGCAAGTTTTTCAAACCAATAACGCGCAACTAAAGTTGAATAATAAGCCGTTCCACAGCTTGCAAAAACGATCCGATTAATATTTTTCCAATCAATTGAATTCTCAAGTGGGCGAACCGTATGGTTTACAAGGTCAAGATAATGCGCTAAATTATGAGAGATCACTTCAGGTTGTTCAAACATTTCCTTATGCATGAAATGTCGATGATTACCCTTAGAAACCAATAAATTTCCGTCAAACAATGTTGTCATAGGACGTTTTACCGATCGGTTATCCGTATCGTAAATTGTTACCCCCTCTCGTGTCAAAACAGCCCAATCACCATCTTCCATATAACTAATACGATTGACGAATGGTGCCAAAGCAATGGCATCCGATCCAACAAAAAATTCATCTTTTCCGTAGCCAATTGCCAATGGTGGTCCACAACGAGCAGCAATCATAAGATTGTCTTCACCCTCAAAAATAACAGCAAGTGCAAAAGCACCTTGCAATCTTTTCCAGCTTGTACGCATGGCTTCTTGTGGAGAAAGACCACTGTTTAATGCACGCGTAATTAAATGTGCAATAACCTCCGTATCTGTTTCTGTTTCAAAGCTATAACCATCTGCAATAAGTTCCCTTTGTAATTCTACAAAATTTTCAATAATACCATTATGAACAATCGCCAACCGTTCAGTTACATGAGGATGAGCATTCCGCTCTACAGCAACTCCATGGGTCGCCCAACGCGTATGGCCAATTCCTAAATTTCCTTCTAAAGGTGTTTTTTTTAATTTTTCTTCTAAATGAACAAGCTTACCTTCAGCGCGTATGCGATAAAGCCTCCCCTTATGAACTGTTGCGACCCCCGAAGAATCATAGCCTCTATACTCAAGACGTTTTAAACCATCAACTAAAGAGGATGTAACACATCTGTTTCCAAGAATTCCGATAATCCCACACATTTTAAAAAGCTCCAACTCACATCTGAGTTTTATATAATCTCATAAAACAATCAAATTATCTTTATTTCAAACTTTAAGATCTAAAATAAGCCTCCTACAAAATTTCAGATCATCCAAAAACAACGAAAGAGACTGAAAATGATCACTTTTTCTGTTTATCTGCTAATAAACGCGCACGCAATTTCGTTGCATAATCCTTTTTCGTCACTTGTCGTGCACGCCCAAAAGCCATACTATTCATAGGAACATTTTCAGTAATAACACTTCCTGAAGCAATGTATGAACCATTCCCTATTATTAAGGGGGCAACAAGTGCTGAATTAGACCCAACGAAAGCATGATTACCAATCGTGGTTTTATATTTATGAACGCCATCATAATTACAAGTAATCGTACCAGCTCCAATATTGCTATGTGTACCAATTTCTGCATCGCCCACATAACTCAAATGATTAATTTTAGAGAATTCTCCTACCCGAGCTTTTTTGACTTCACAAAAATTTCCAACCTTTACTGACCGTGCTAACTCTGTTCCAGGACGTAAACGTGCATAGGGCCCAATCTGCGCATTCATACCAACCACCGCTCCCTCTAGATAACTAAATGCATGAATAACCGCACCAGATTGTACTCTCACCCCTAACCCAAAATAAACATTTGGCTCAATGACAACGCCAGGTTCAATCTCTGTATCATAAGAAAAATAAACGGTCTCTGGTTTAAGAATTGTCACACCAGACAACATGAGATCACGTGCTTTACGCTTTTGCCACAAAGCATCAGCTTCAGAAAGTTCAAAACAGTTATTAATCCCTAAAATATTTTCAAAAGGCACTTCAACGATACGAATATCTAATCCTTCACGCGCGGCAATAGAAACAATATCCGTGAGATAATATTCTTGCTTCGCATTGTTATTACCAACCTTGCCTAAAAGAGAAAGAGCATGCTTTCCCTGAAGAGCAAAGATTCCACCATTACAAAAAGAGAGCTTTTTTTCTTTATCGCTGGCATCTTTTTCTTCTACGATCGCGATAAGTTTACCATTTTTCTCAACAAGACGCCCATATCCTGTTGGCTCTAGAGCATGAAAACCAGCCACAACCACATCTGCTCCACCAGCAAGTTGTGCACGAATTTGTTGCAATGAATTTTGCTCAATCAAAGGGGTATCAGCAAAAACAATAAGCACATCATCAACCCCTTTCTGCAAAGCTGCACGAGCAGAAAGAGCAGCATGAGCAGTTCCCAAACGCTCTTCTTGTTCAAAAATCATTGCATTTTTTGCAAAGGACTGAACAATTTCCGTGACATCTTTAGCACCAAATCCTACAACGACAGCTAATTGCGAAGTCCCTGCCGCTTCTATTTGTTTGATGACATGGCATATAAGAGGCAATCCAGCAATTTTATGCAATACTTTAGGAAGAGACGATTTCATCCGCGTCCCTTCACCTGCTGCAAGGATAATAGAAAGACAATTTCTAACCATAAAAACACATAAAACTAACGAGAAAATCCAAAAAAACTTATAATATTGTCCCAACGAAGAGCTTCAACATGACTCAAGGAAGGATAATGTTCCAAAAGCCAGAAGGAAAGATCTTGCATAGAACCTGTTAAAAATAAAATGCCGCTAACAACCAAAAAAATACCAATAACTTTTTCAACTTTTCCTAAATGAATACGAAAAGCTCTTAAAAATCTCATAAAACTGCTGGAAAAGAGAGCTGCTAAAATAAAAGGTACTCCAAGACCTAATGCGTAAACTCCCAAAAGAAGTGCTCCCTCACCTACAGTCTCTTTTGTCCCAGCCAAAGTTATGACAGGTCCCAAAATTGGACCAATACATGGTGTCCAACCAAATGCAAAAGCTAAACCAATAACATAAGCGCCTAAAGGACCAGCAGGCGTTCCTCGTGTTTGAAAACGTGCTTCACGAAATAAAAAAGTAATCTTGAAAAGACCCAAAAAATTTAAACCCAAAATGATAATGATAACTCCAGCAGCAAGTGCAAACCAATCTCGGTAATAACCGATAAACTTACCAATTGTGCTTGCACTGGCACCTAAAGCAATAAAAACCGTTGTAAAACCGAGCACAAAAGCAATAACAGAGGATAAAAGCCCCCATCGTATAAACGTTTTCTTCTGATGCTTTTCTGAACGAAAATCATCAATACCAATCCCTGCCATATAGCATAAATAAGGAGGAACTAATGGCAAAACACATGGTGATAAAAAAGACAATGCACCAGCAAAAAAAACACCAACTGTTGAAATTTCTACCACCAAAACCCTCTACCTGTCTCTCATTATCCTTTATGCGATAAACCGCTCTTAGCTGTTAATCTATTTCCTCATCGATTCGTTGCATATTTTGTGCATTTGCTACCACACTTATCTCCTCATCATGGCCAGAAACAACAGAAAAAGCTTTCTGGTAAATTTTATCTTGATTTTTAGCAATCGCAATATATTCCCCCTCAGCTAATACAAGTGAAACATACGCGCCAACTGTCTCATAAACAATATCACCAGAATCATTGGTAATAGACCAACTTGTATCTGCAAGCGCTTCGCCTCCTTCTTGCCGTACCAACTTTAAGATAATTTGAGCAGCTTGATGTTCAAGAGTGACTTCTGTAATTTTCCCTGCATCGACTTGGACATCAGAACGAACAGTAGCATTAATAGAACCATAATGGGAAGCAACATGATAACGGCCAGCTTTCAAACGCACAATTGATTGAGCACTAATATTTGATAAAATAACGCCAGTTTCATCATTTTCTTTTTCATCCTCATAAAGAGTAAAACGCAATTCCTTTTCATTGATTGCACCATTGAGGAGTGTAGCATTAAAAATAATACCACCAGCATCAAGGACAAAATTCTTCACAAGATTTTGTCCACTTTCTAAATCTACATGCTGTACTGCACTCACGTGACCAAATGAAAGATGAACAAGATAGCTCCCTGGTTCTAAATCAAAACGCGCACTCCCCCCCTTATAAGTTGCAATGAGTGGTAATTTATTATCAATCCCTAAGATGGGCGCATAAATCCGCCATATGAGCCCTTTTACGATATCTTCATTGCTATTTTTTAATCGAGCATGCAAAATAAGCTGGCTTTGAGCAACAAAATTTTCTTTATTTTCTTTTTCATGATCTGCTTCATAATCTGAAGATTTTATCATAAAGCTTTTTAATTGTGTCTGCTGGTGATCTTCTCCTTCTTTAGAAAAGGCGCAATAGCTCCAAATCAATAAGCCAAACACCACGCACAACCACCGGCTCAATCTTTTTGTAAAAATACCCATTTTCACATTGTTGACCAAAGTGTTCATTTTTTCAAGAAACAATATCACAAAATCATCACTCTCAAATTGAAAAACTCACACCACACCCACACGATGCAACAGCATTGGGATTGTGAATTTGAAAAGACTGTCCCATAAGATCGTCAACAAAATCAATCTCAGCCCCTTCCATAAAGGGAAGGGATAATGAATCAATAAAGACGACAGCTCCATCTTTTTTGAGAACGAGATCATCTTCACACATTTCAGAAACCAAACTATATTTATAAGAAAAACCCGAACACCCACCGCCTTCAACGCAAATACGTAATCCTATTTTATCGGGTTCACTCAAAAGTATCTGAGCAATTTGCTTGGCAGCAACATCTGAAATATTCACACGCATTCTGTATATCCTTGCATTAAACTATCAAGAAAGAGTATTGTTAACTAAAGAGAAGTTAATAAACCAACCTCAATTTTAAGATGAGAATGGACAGCTTGCAATGGATATAAGTAATATTAATTACCAAACTCGAGCGGTCTATAGTACCAATCCGCAAACAAGCCGTGGAAGATTATTTTATGAGACTATGAATACCGTACGGTCACCTTTTCAACGAGATAGAGATCGCATAATTCATTCTAATGCATTTCGACGCCTCAAACACAAAACACAAGTGTTTATCGCTGATGAAAGTGATCATTATCGTACACGGCTGACGCATTCAATAGAGGTTTCTCAAATCGCACGAACATTAGCCCGTGCACTTTGTCTTGATGAAGATCTTGCCGAAGCCATTGCCCTTGTTCACGACTTTGGGCATACGCCTTTCGGTCATGCAGGAGAAGATGCCCTCAATGAAGCAATGGCACCTTATGGCGGGTTTGACCATAATGCACAAGCATTACGCATTGTCACAAAGCTAGAACAACGCTACGCAAATTTTGATGGACTTAACCTGACATGGGAAACACTCGAAGGACTTGTAAAACATAACGGTCCCCTTTTAGGTCCTTATGCAAACCAAAAAGAAGTTCCTATCGATATTCTACAATACAATGCAAAGCAAGATCTTGAGCTTGACTGTTTCGCTGGACTCGAAGCACAATGTGCTGCTATTGCTGATGATATTGCTTATAATGCGCATGATATTGATGATGGACTACGTTCACAATTTTTAACACTTGATCAATTCGAACAAGTTTCATTAACAGCAAAATTATTAAAAGACATCACAGACGAACATCCACAGCTCGATCAAACTCGTCGTGGTTACGCACTGGTACGAAGACAGATAACAACCATGGTTGAAGATGTCATAAGACAATCACAAGAAAACCTAGCACAAATCAACCCCACAAGCAGCAATGACATTCATCACGCAAAACAAACCATTGTTACCTTTTCCCCCACAATGGCCATTTATGAAAAAGAACTCAAAGATTTCCTGTTTAAAAATCTTTATTACCATGATCAAGTTCTTAGTCGTCGTAATGCAGCAAAATGCATTGTCCAAAAATTATTCGACTCTTATTATAAAAACCCAGAGAACCTGCCTGAAAATTGGTGCAAAAAAACAGCGCACTTAACAAATCATGAGTTAGCACGTCACATTGCGGACTTTCTGTCAGGTATGACCGATCCCTATGCTCTACGTGAATATCACCGTTTATTTGACTATACAGATAATTTCATTTAATTGCTTTTGAATACCATGATGGAAGTTGAATATGAATGTCTTTAAAAACTTCGAGAAAAAAATTAAAAAATCACTTGAGTCATCTGATATAAAAGGAAAAAATGGAGAAGATTTAGATTTATCAAAAATCACTGTTGATCCTCCACGCGATTCTTCCCATGGTCATTTATCAACCAATGCGGCTATGGTGCTTGCCAAACCTATTGGATTAAATCCTCGGATACTTGCAGAAAAGATTATCAATCTTTTAAAAAATGACCCCTCTATTGAGCATATTGATGTTGCCGGCCCTGGTTTTATCAATATAAAGCTGACCAAATCATTTTGGCAAGATATTATAAAATCGATGCTTGAATTAGGTCTTTCCTATGGTCGTATCTCTATGGGGCAAGGAAAACGTATCAATGTTGAGTATGTATCAGCAAATCCAACGGGACCAATGCATGTGGGACATTGCCGCGGTGCTGTTGTTGGAGATGTTCTCTCCAATTTGCTGCAATTTGCCGGCTATGATATTACAAAAGAATATTATATAAATGATGCTGGTCAACAAATCGAAATACTCGCTCACTCTGTGCTCTTGCGCTATCGCGAAGCTCTTGGAGAAAAAATCAATGAAATTCCAGAAGGTCTCTATCCTGGTGAATATTTGATACCCTTAGGACAAGCACTTTCGCAAGAATTTGGTGACCAACTGCTTACTATGGACGAAGAGAAAGCTTTATCTATCGTAAAAGAACGTGCCATTCATGCAATGATGTCAATGATCCGCGAAGATTTAGCAGCCCTTAATATTTATCACGATATTTTTTTCTCAGAGCGAATGCTTTACGCAGATGATGCGCGTGCTATTCGTAATACGATTAATGACCTCACCTTAAACGGTTATATCTACAAAGGCAAACTCCCACCACCCAAAGGGCAAACTATAGAAGACTGGGAACCAAGCGAACAAACTTTGTTCCGTTCAACAGATGTAGGAGATGACCAAGATCGTGTCTTAATTAAATCTGATGGTTCTTACACTTATTTTGCTGCAGATGTTGCGTATTTTCATGATAAGTTCAATCGTCATTTTGATGAAATGATTTATATTTTAGGGGCTGATCACGCTGGTTATGTAAAGCGGTTAGAAGCGATGGCAAAAGCAATTTCTAGCGATAAAGCAAAGTTGAGTGTTTTCTTATGCCAATTAGTCAAGCTCTTTCGCAATGGTCAACCTGTACGCATGTCAAAAAGAGCGGGATCATTTGTCACTTTGCGTGACGTTGTAGAAGAAGTCGGCCGCGATCCAGTCCGTTTTATGATGTTATATCGCAAATGTGAAGCCCCTCTTGATTTTGATTTTGCAAAAGTAACAGAACAATCAAAAGATAACCCTATCTTTTACGTGCAATATGCAAATGCACGCTGTCATTCAGTCCTTCGTCAAGCACAAGAAATTCTTCGTATTGAAAATCTTCCAAATGATACAATAATCACGCATCTTAACCGATTAACAGACGATAATGAAATATCCTTAATACGCAAATTGTCTGAATATCCACGTATCATTGAACAGTCGGTCATTCATAAAGAACCTCATCGATTGGCATTTTATCTCTATGATCTGGCTTCTAGCTTTCATACCCATTGGAACAAAGGAAGTGATAATCTGAATTTACGCTTTATTCAGCCTGATGATAAGGAACTATCACTTGCCAGATTGGGCTTAGTACAAGCTGTCATAAATATTTTATCATCAGGACTTACAATTATAGGAGTCGAAGCCCCAATAGAAATGCGTTGAAAAAGTTCTATAATTACATAAAATAGGTACTTTATTAATAAACTTTTTCGTATATTTTGATAAAGAGGGGAAAATTGTAATTAAATAACAAATCAAAATTAACCATTTATTGCACGCAGATGCAGATCATCATGTGAGAAAAGCTATGAGCGATAACGATCGCAAGAATCCACACGAAATGAAACAAGATCATGAACATCATGATCCTTTAGAGAGACTTACGCGAATTTTTAATCCGCGCAAACAAAGCGAAAGTCAAAATGATCACTCTTCTATACAGACTGATCAAGCGATGTCTCCTTCCTCTAAAGCTCCATCCTCCCCTGAAACTTCATCCTATGATGATTTTGATTTGTCCTTCCTAGAAGTGGAACTTGAAAATAATTTAACAAACGACTTATCCTGTAATGATCAAAAGAAGCAATGGGATTTACATACAGTCGGCGGTGAATCAACCCCAGATATTGCCTCAACTTCTTCTTTCAAGCATTTAGAAAGAAGGAGCTTTTTGCCTAAAGAAGAAAACTCTTTACCTATGAATCATGATGAAGAGAAAATTTTAGATGCGCTTTCTCCGTTACCTATTCCTCAAAATCAATCACCTCAAAAGAGAACTACTTCTTTTGAAAAAAGTGATCTTAGTGCACGACCAGAAGATTTCTTTTTTGATGAAACAGATGAAACTACGAATAAGAAAATCACAACAGACTACCGCGAACACATTGATCGCTTTTCATCAACAATTTCGCAGCAAGAAAATCAGAAAAATATTGGAAGCGTACAACAAAATGATGATAACAATCAAAGGTTCTACGATACTTCTGTGCAACATCCCTATAAATTTTCGGCTAATGAAAAAAATCGAGTTCAAGAATATCGTACTGATGTCTCTCCCCCTTCTACAGACGTATTTTTCTCCTCTTCTCATCTTATTGCAGAGAAAGAAGATACTGGAAGAAATGAGACAATGAAAAACTTCTCATCACCCTCAAATGCTGCAACACAGATAAACAAACATTCTGATTTAGAAGACTCTCCCCAAGAGCACCATACAACTAATTCCCCCAAGTTTTATGAAGAAGAGTTTTTACAACAAGAAACTTATGCTGAAAAAACTCAAAAATATCATGATACTCAAACCGAATTTATCAATGCTGCTGAAAATATCTCTGAGCAAAGCAGTAAAAAAGAAAGTCCCTATAATCAAAATAATTTAAAGGATAGACGCTCCTCATCGGAGACTTTTGCAACAAGCCAAACAGATAGTTTCTTTGCTCATAACTATACGCATAAAAACACTCCCCCTCCAGATGTCGATACTTATAAATTTGCAGAGGAGCTCGTAGAAAAAACTGGACCAATTATGGTGCCTGAGGTTCCCTATGAAGCTCCAGAATATGACATACCGACGGATAGTTTAAAAGAAGAATTTGCTGATGTCCTCAATATCGGACATGTTTCAGAAGAAAATTTTTCGCGGCAGCAACAACAAAATGAAATTTTCAATGAAATCTTTCATCAAACCATGCAAAATCCAAGAGAAGATGCATATACAAATTCCCAAAATAAAAATTCCAACTCTTTTCCCACTGACAATATGGATTATAGTTCCTCCTCTTTTACTGAGAGTCCATCATACAAAGGTGTAGATGAAACTTCGACTTATGCATCAGCTCCTCCTCCTGTAAAAAGTTTTATTGTTGGTAAAACTCTTATCAAAAGTGCTCTTCTTCTTATTTTAATAGCCATTGGTTTTGTTGGTTATTCTCATTTTTTTACGCCATCAGAAAAAAATGAAGGAGTCCCTATTATCCATGCTGACAATACACCTTTCAAATTCAAACAAGAATCAACTGAAACGAAAGATGATGTTGCTCATAATTTAGATATTTATAAACAAACAACTGGGCAAAATGAAAAACAAGAAAATACACAAAAATTCCTTATTGATAATTCTGAACAGCCTGAAGACTTAGCGGAAGTAAACCAACAAGAGACAACAGATTCTTTATCTCCTTCTTTTGCTGAAACCGATGTCGACGACGCAGTAAACGAAGCCATCAATCACACCATTCCAACAAGAGAAGTACAAACTGTTATCGTAAATCACGACGGCACGATTGTATTAGCACCAGGGAATCTCACAGAAAGAAAAACCACAGATAAAATAAAAGAAACGAGTGATCAAACGACAGTAGAGCAATTTCAAGATTTGTCTCCTGTTGCTTCGCACGAGTCCGATATAAATAACAAAGAAACAGAAGATAAAGTTACCAGTGATATTGATGCAATAATAGCGGAAAATGCTCCTCATTCTGATATTGAAGAAAAATTTATACCAGTGCCTTCACATGCAGAGAAAAATTCACAGTTACAGACACATGCTGCTTCTCACCCGACACTATCAAAGCAAATAAGCATACAAAATTCAGAGAATTATTACGTCCAGCTTGCATCCCAACCAACCCATGAACTCGCTAGGAATTCATTGAAAAAAATGAAGTCTAAATTTGGATCCCTTATCGGCGTTCGTCCTGTAAATATTCAATCTGCTCTCATACCAGGAAAAGGAACCTATTATCGTGTTCGGATTCAAACACAAAACCGAAATGATGCCATAAGCCTTTGTGAAAATATCAAAAATTATGGAGGAAGTTGCTTCATCACACGGTAAATAAAACATGCAACGGTTTTTAAACCCGTTGCAGTGTTTATGTTTAGAGCAATTAATTTATCGACCAACTTCAGGAGTTAAAATCTATCTGATCAATTTTTCCATAGATTATAGGTCATTTTACTCTTTAACCCATGTTGGTTTAGTTTCTTCTTAAGGATTTTTTTCATGAGATAAAGATACTCCCTGATCCCTATAGGTATAAGGTACTGGAATTGTTGGATTTAAATCTTTTTTTGGAGTTGTTATTGTTTGGCTTGATTCCGTCGTATTATAGTGAGATACATGTTCAGGGGACTTTTCAAAAAAAGATCCTAAAAAACCGAAAATAAACCAGAGTAAAAAAAGCGCTAGAAGAATGGCAAGAATACCTTTACCAATCGCATTACGCTGTTCACGCTCTTTCTGTTCTTCAGCGATACGTTCCTCGTATGTATGGTAATTTCTATTAATCATGGTAAATTCCTTTTCTAAACTCCCCTACCTTCAAGTTATAAGATATACATATATGAAATTATTCAGACACTTTTTAGAAAACGACCAATATGTATAAAGGTTCCTGATGATTTGATTAAATTGAGAAGGAAAATATAAAAAGAGCAACAAAACATCTCTCAATAGCCCTTCTTTTAATTTTATAATAAGGCATTGACACAACTGATTTGCTAATAATAGAGTGCTATATTAGAAGAACTTCTTTATTTTTATAATACAAAACACCTAGAAATAAAGTATATCGCAAAAGGTTTTACTTATGAACTCTCCTACATCATCAATCCCGTTTAAAATAGAAAAACATCCATCACCTTTCTCAGATGAAGAACGTGAGCATATTCTTAAAGAGCCAGGTTTTGGGCAATTTTTTACAGATCACATATGTACCATCCAATGGACTAACACCAAAGGTTGGCATAACGCTGTTATTTCTCCATACAAACCTTTAGAAATTAGCCCAGCAAGTGCTGTTTTGCATTATGCGCAAGAAATTTTTGAAGGTTTAAAAGCATATCGCGCAAAAGATGGGCGTATTTTATTGTTTCGCCCTGAAGCCAATGCAAAGCGCTTCATAGAATCAGCAAAACGCTTAGCTATGCCTGAATTGCCAGAGGATATTTTTTTAGACGCTGTTCATCGATTGGTAAGAATTGATCAAAAATGGGTTTCTGGAAATCCAAATGCTAGCCTCTACATACGTCCATTCATGTTTGGCAATGAGAGCTTTTTGGGCGTTCGCCCTTCTGAAGAATATCTTTTCTGTATCATAGCATCTCCCGTTGAATCATATTTCAAAGGAGAAGAAAAATCTGTGAGCGTATGGATTGAAACAGATTATAGCCGTGCAGGTCTGGGTGGAACAGGTGCAGCAAAATGTGGAGGTAACTATGCAGCAAGCTTACTTGCACAAAAAATCGCAACTGAAAATAATTGCAGCCAAGTACTTTTTCTTGACATGATTGAACATAAGTGGATTGAAGAGCTTGGTGGTATGAATGCTTGCTTTATTATGGCAGATAATACACTTGTAACACCTGCACTTAGTGGCACTATCCTTCCAGGAATAACACGTCATTCAATTTTACAGTTGGCTCAACAAATGGGACTAATGATAGAAGAACGTCCTTATTCTTTTGAAGCCCTTAAAGAAGACGCACGAAGTGGCCATCTTAAAGAGGCTTTTGCTTGTGGTACGGCAGCCGTTATTACATCAATTGGACATTTCAAATATAAAGGCGGTGAATTTGTTATCGGAGATGGAATGATTGGTGAGGTAACAAAACAACTTCGCACACAGCTCGTTGACCTTCAAAAAGGCAATAGAGAAGATAAAAATGGCTGGGTACATTCTGTCAAGCTCTCATAATAAGAATAAAAAGGTCTCTCTAATTACAACTGTCAATATTTCCCATGAGAGTGGATTTCTTAGAAACCTCATGGGAGCATACGTTCTCAAAAGATATTTTTTAAGAGCTACAGCCAAAAGACGAGGTTAATCAAACTTTGAATAATCCCTATGCTGTGCTTTAATATTACGAATTGTTCCCGTATGTGAACGCATTACAAGAGTATCCGTCTGAATATAACGAGAAGTAAATTTAACACCAGAAAGCATATTGCCGTCCGTTACACCTGTTGCAGAAAACAACACGTCACCCTTTACCATTTCTTCCATTGTGTAAACTTTATTGGGGTTATCGATCCCCATTTTGGCTGCACGTGCGACTTTTTCGTCTGTATCAAGCAGCAAACACCCTTGCATCTGTCCACCAATACAGCGTAAGGCTGCAGCAGCTAACACGCCCTCTGGTGCTCCACCAATCCCCATATAGATATCAATACCCGTTTCCTCTGGATCAGTTGTATCAATAACAGCTGCAACATCTCCATCACCAATTAAACGAATTGATGCGCCCGTTGCTCGCACTTCATCAATCAGTTTTGTATGGCGAGGACGATCCATAATACAAACGGTAATCTGATTAACGCTCACGCCCCGAGCCCTAGCAAGAGCGTGAATATTATCAGCAGGATGCGCATCTATATCAACAATACCCCTTGGATAACCAGGACCAATAGCAATTTTTTTCATATAAACATCAGGAGCATAAAGAAGGTTACCCTTTTCAGCAATAGCAACCACCGCTAAAGAATTAGGAAGATTTTTTGCACAAATTGTCGTTCCTTCAAGTGGATCAAGTGCAATATCAATTGCCAGCCCGTTTTGTAAACCTACTTTCTCTCCAATATACAACATAGGAGCTTCATCGCGTTCACCTTCGCCAATAACCACTGTACCATCAATAGGCAACCGATTAAGTTCCTGACGCATGGCATCCACAGCAGCTTGATCAGCAGCCTTTTCATCACCACGTCCACGCCAGTGTGCCGCAGCAACAGCAGCACGTTCAGTTACGCGTACCAATTCAAGGGTTAAAATACGATCAAGCCCATTTAAAATTTTCTGAGTTGCTAGCATATAAAAAATCCTACTGAAAAAGCATTACAACAGATACTAGCATTTATTACTAAATATCTAAATATAAAGAAGAACGCTTTTGGCAAAGATGCACACTTTCCACAAGAGAAAAAGCACTCCGGCCTTTGTTGCTCACCATAAACAAATTATCAGTTCTATGCTATAGGCTCAATACGAATAAATTGAGATTTTGCAACAAGATGACCATCTTTTTCAATTGCAGCAAGTGCTTTCCGTACATTCACTTCCGTTGTCTCATGCGTTATTAAGATGATTGTTTTGAGCATCTGGCTTTCTATAAAAGGCCTTTGAACAATCGACTCTAATGAAATGTAATTATCAGCCATATGCTTTGCAACCGCTGCAAAAACCCCAGCACGATCATGAACATTTAAACGAATAAAATAACCACCTGCATGATGCGAAATACGCGCTTTTTTGTGAGGAGCAAGCCTCAATGCTGGACTTCTTAAAACAGGTGCATACTGAAAACCAGGACATGCTTTAGCTATATCAGCTAAATCACCAATAACCGCTGATGCTGTTGCCACTCCCCCAGCACCGGGACCAGAAAATAAGAGTTCACCTAATAAATCACTTTGAATAGAAAGAGCATTCGTCACACCATGAATCTGCGCAATCATTGATGATGTTGGTACCATTGTGGGGTGAACACGTTGTTCAATTCCAGTATCAGTCTTTAATGCAACTCCTAAAAGCTTAATCCGATACCCCAATTCATCAGCCGCACGGATATCAATCTGCGAAATATTGCTAATTCCTTCAACATAAACATCATCTAACGAAACCGCCGTTCCAAATGCTAAACTTGTCAATAAAGCTAACTTGTGAGCAGTATCATGACCTCCAATATCGAAAGTGGGATCCGCTTCAGCATAACCAAGCCTCTGTGCATCTTCCAAACAATCTTTAAATGAAAGACCTTCTGTAAACATGCGCGTTAATATATAATTGCATGTACCATTAAGAATGCCATAAATCCGCGATATATGATTACCAACAAGTGATTCTCTCATCGCTTTAATGACAGGAATTCCTCCTGCAACGGCGGCTTCAAAATGAAGGAACACACCTTTCTTTTCTGCACTAACAGCAAGTTCCCCGCCGTGTTTGGCGAGAAGCGCTTTATTAGCAGTAACAACATGATGTCCCACCTCAAGGGCCTTGTTAACAGCTGTATACACAATATCTAATTCGCCACCAATAAGCTCAACAAAAACATCAATCTCATGAGAAGCAGCCATTTCTACAGGTGAATCAAACCATTTTACATCACTCAAATCAATGCCACGGTTACGGTCTTTATCACGTGCACTAACTGCAACAATTTTAATTGCACGTCCACATTGGTCAGCCAAACTATTGGCTTTTTCACGTAAAATTCGAATAACTGAACTACCAACAGTACCAAGCCCCGCAATGCCAATCCTTAAAGCCTCTCTCATTATCTAACTGCTTATCCCTATCTTCTCTAAAAAATATTCAAATAACCTGCTAACCAATCCAAATAACACTTATAACCAGTATAATCTAAAGAAGTCCCCCGTTCTATTTAAACCAATTTTTACCCTCGTACAACACCACCACTCACGTAATCAAAATTCCTAAAAACACCAACATTTCTTTTTTCAAAAATTAAGAATCTCTATAAAATGACTGATTCAAATATTGGGTATTGCATGGCGCATAAAAATTTTAATTACGCCCCCATATTTCTTTATATATTTTTCAATGGATTGGTCACAAACACTCTTATGGAAATATCCCATATTCTCAACAGGATTTTACATTGCATAAAACTTATAATTCATCCATTTTCAATAGAAAAACATATCCGCTAGTCTAACATTTTTTTTAATATATTCCATGTAAACTATTGCAAACATTCTCAATGGAAACTGTTAAATCTATAGATGCAGATTTTATTAACAAATTATATCAAAAAATAGTTTTATTCTAAGATAACAAAATCTTATTCATAAAAGCTAAACTCAATAAACAAAGCATAAAGCAAAAAATTCAAAGACAAATAACGCTCGGTGAAAAAACTTAAGTTATGAAAAACGAAAAAGATGAATATAATACAATAGAAGTGAATACTACATATCCTGCTAGTATCTTATAATTTAAACGTCTGTTCCTACATTCAAACATCTTCATAAGTCTTATCTCAACACAAGAACCATACGCTTGGCTTATATATAACGCAATCCTCAAATATTGGCTAATTATGAGCACACCAACCTAATTTAATTTCTCCACGCACAGAAACCTCTAAACAAAAAGATTTTAAATATAGAAAAGAGCAAGAAGCAGTAAACTCTTATCTCTTCCCAAAATCTCCTCATTTAACCGCGTAGAGTAAACATAGGAGAAAAATGATTATTTTTTCCACTTTTTAGAGAAGCATAGCTAAAAATAATCTCATAAAATATGTTTTTTTCAAAAAAAACACGGAGAGGGCTTGCGAATTAAAAAGATCCTCTCTATAAGCCTCATCATTGGTTTGCGCCCATCGTCTAGCGGTTAGGACGCCGCCCTTTCACGGCGGAAACAGGGGTTCGATTCCCCTTGGGCGTACCATACTCTCTTTTTTATAAAATAACGTATTGATTTCTCACATCTTTTTTAGGGGTTAGGGGCGCCCGAATAAAAGTTAGGGAATAGGATTCTCAATGTACCTCTCAATTATTGTGAATCAGAACTTCTTTTCGAGGTGTTTTTTGCTGTTTCTCTAACTTTTAGTTAACCACTTTTTAAAGTGTGAGAAGCTATTATCTATGGCATCGATGAAACGCGACAAATCCATTACAAAGATAAAGATAATGAAGGCAATCCACTTCATAAAGCGTGACATCA
>NZ_JAQISY010000110.1:0-1187 GCF_028618465.1 Bartonella sp. MM73XJBT
AAGGAACCAAAGGTTGATCTGGTTCAAGCAAAACTTTCCTGCCTAAAAAAGCACGCTTTACAACCTTTTTGTTAAAAGCCGCCCCTTGTATCTGAGGCATCATGCATTGGAGTTGCTTAAATTCCTCCTCGCTATAGTCACGAAGTTCTCCAGTGCTTAAATCGGGCGCTTTGTAATATCTCTCGCTTTCAAACCAACGGCATTCAACAAGGGTCACCATCCGCCGCCCATTTTCAACTCCCTCCACGCTTTCATCATGACCATAACTATCTAGGTCATTGTGATGAATCCCCTCATAAGTACTCCCATCTCTTGCCCAATCTGCACTCAGTTCACTCCAATGGGCTTTCGGAAACATGTGTCTTGCAACTTCTAAGGGCTTGCGATCTACATACCATAAGCGTTGGACATCGGTTAAATTCGGTTGCACCGCTGCACTGTCCCAAACCATCTTTAACGGGTCTAAACGCGCTATAACCGGTTCCCCATCTATACTGTTTTCGTAATCAAGTCTGGTATCGGTCCAGCCCATGCCACAGATGACAGCATCTTGGAAAGCATCAGAGTCCGCATATTCCGCATGTGCCATGTCGCTACAACGCTTTGATTTATAATAATAATTCATTGTTTTGTATTGTTGAATGAGAGTCTCGAATAACGTAGGATTCTCTCATTTCAAAGTTGTTTATGTTGCATCAATTAAAATCACTCATTTGCACATCAAAAGCAGGATGAGTGTGTGGATCAAATTTGTATAAGAAAGGATTTAAAAATGGCTCTTATGAACCGTCTTAATGCAAGGGCTGTCGCAACATTGGGAGCTGGCAAATATAATGATGGTGCCGGCTTGTTACTCCATAAGCGTAAAGATGGTGGTGCTCAATGGATTTATCGTTATACCATTCACGGGCGCCGCCGTGAAATGGGCTTGGGAGCGTTGCGAAATGTTTCTTTAAAAAAAGCCCGTGAATTGGCAAATGGGTGGCGTTCTATTTTGCATGAAGGGCGTGACCCCATTCAAGAACGCGATAAACAAAAGCGTGAAGCAATAAGCAATCTTCATTATTTAAAAGATATTGCACTAGATGCTTTTGAAAGCCGTAAAGCTGAATTAAAAGGGGATGGTAAAAATGGTAAATGGTTTACACCTTTACGCCTTTATATTCTACCAAAATTAGGCTGTTTAC
>NZ_JAQISY010000111.1:0-1178 GCF_028618465.1 Bartonella sp. MM73XJBT
ATGGCAAAGAGCAAGTTTGAACGCACGAAACCGCATGTTAATATAGGAACGATTGGTCACGTTGATCATGGGAAGACCTCGTTGACAGCAGCGATTACGAAATATTTTGGTGAATTTAAAGCCTATGACCAGATTGATGCAGCGCCAGAGGAACGCGCTCGTGGAATTACCATTTCTACAGCACATGTTGAATATGAAACAGAAAAGCGGCACTATGCGCATGTTGATTGCCCTGGACACGCGGATTATGTGAAAAACATGATCACGGGAGCAGCCCAGATGGATGGTGCGATTTTGGTTGTTTCCGCTGCTGATGGTCCGATGCCTCAGACACGTGAGCATATTTTGTTGGCACGGCAAGTGGGTGTTCCAGCAATTGTTGTTTTTCTCAATAAGGTTGATCAGGTTGATGATACAGAGCTTTTAGAGCTTGTTGAGCTTGAAGTGCGTGAGCTGTTGTCGAAGTACGATTTCCCAGGAGATGAGATACCGATAGTAAAAGGTTCTGCATTGGCAGCGCTTGAAGATAAAGATAAAAGCATTGGGGAAGATGCGGTACGTCTTTTGATGAGTGAAGTTGATAATTATATACCGACACCTGAGCGTCCTGTTGATCAACCATTTTTGATGCCGATTGAGGATGTTTTTTCCATTTCAGGACGTGGAACGGTTGTTACGGGTCGTGTTGAGCGTGGTGTTATTAAGGTTGGCGAAGAAATTGAGATTATCGGTATTCGTCCGACTTCTAAGACAACGGTTACCGGTGTTGAGATGTTCCGTAAGCTCTTGGATCAAGGTCAAGCAGGTGATAATATTGGGGCACTGCTTCGAGGTGTTGATCGTGAAGGAATTGAGCGTGGGCAGGTTTTGGCAAAACCTGGTTCGGTTACCCCTCATACCCGTTTTAAAGCAGAGGCCTACATTTTAACAAAGGATGAAGGTGGTCGTCATACTCCCTTTTTCACGAATTATCGTCCTCAGTTTTATTTCCGCACCACCGATGTTACAGGGATTGTGACGCTACCAGAAGGTACGGAGATGGTTATGCCAGGTGATAATGTTGCGATGGATGTTTCATTGATTGTTCCTATTGCTATGGAAGAGAAACTTCGCTTTGCTATTCGTGAAGGTGGTCGTACTGTTGGTGCCGGTATCGTTTCTAAGATCATTGAGTAAGT
>NZ_JAQISY010000112.1:0-990 GCF_028618465.1 Bartonella sp. MM73XJBT
TAGGAGTTTGTGTATTTGCATAAGTTGGAGTTAAATGAGAAAAAATGAAAGTTCCAGCAATTGTACATAACAAAAAGTTTTTCTTATAAATAGATTTCTTACACATAGATATGCCTTTAGTATTGGTATGTCTTTGATGCTTACTTCCTTCCCCTGATGGCGCAAGTACCTAGGCGGTTCTTATATCATTATGTTTTTTATGTAAAGAACAAAACGAAGTGTTATGTGTGCTCTCTATCCGCTTAATCATGAACGTTAGAAAAACTTTTAAGATAACAATACAGGTCACTACACGTGGTTTGCAGAAAAGCTTGCTTTGATTACGTCTACGTTTCATACACACTCTGAAACAGGATGTTTTGAAAGATGGCTTATTGAGCAAAGTTTGTTGTCATGAAAGTTTTATAGAGTTTTTTTGAGACGAAATGTTCTGCGCTGACACACAGCTTTCAGTTTCTATAAATTTTCTTCTCCATAGAAGAAGAAACAAGTGCGCATTGTGTATTTTAAAACATAAAGCGAAGATACAGTGCATTTTTATCAATATAAAAGGGGGCTTGTTGAGGTGTGCCGATTTGATAAAAATAAAACTTTTTTGAGAGCTTCGTCTCAATTTGGAGATGAAGCACTTTGTTCTATTTGGTTTTAGAGAGATTGCTCATTTCAGGGAAGCGTATAGGCAAGTGCAACTCGATAAATCCTTTGAGAGAGCAAGTTTGAGCGTGAAGGTAAACAGTTACTTTGATTGATATGCTCATGGTAGATTGAGCAAAAACAAAAGACAGCACAGAGAGTGCTGTCTTTTTACTAAAGCGAATGGAATAATGATATAGTTGTTTTTACACCTTTGTCTTAAAACTGATAGCGTATTCCGCCTGAAAAGCTTGCTCCGGATATACCAGTCTTTTGTAGTTTTTGTTGATAGCTGACATCACCATGAAGCGAAACGTTTGAAGACAATTGAGCACTGATACCAAGTCCACCTTCAAG
>NZ_JAQISY010000113.1:0-958 GCF_028618465.1 Bartonella sp. MM73XJBT
CGGCGGCGTATTGTTGCCATGCAAGTACGGCAGCAGACTGCTATCTTTCTTGCTTTGCAAGTGATTAATCGGCGTTTGGAAGAGCCTGTATTTGCTAGAGCCTATCGAAGATGGGCAGGGCGTGCGATGGATTTGTTCTTACGAGAAATGGAAAAGGCGGGGGCGTGATGGCACAGTTTCAAAAGCTTGCTCTTGATGTGATTGTTGTACCGGAGCGTATACGCCCTGTAGATGATGAGCATGCCAAGGCACTTGCGCAATCGATGGCGCGGGAGGGGTTAATGAACCCGATTACAGTGCGCCATACCCCCAATGCTAAAGAGGGTAATTACACACTTATTGCTGGTGCGCACCGGCTTCGTGCTGC
This sequence comes from Bartonella sp. MM73XJBT, assembly GCF_028618465.1. NCBI lineage: Bacteria > Pseudomonadati > Pseudomonadota > Alphaproteobacteria > Hyphomicrobiales > Bartonellaceae > Bartonella > Bartonella sp. MM73XJBT. Next base: position 368 of record NZ_JAQISY010000113.1, read on the forward strand.
GGAGCTTTTGGGCTATAGTGACATTGATGCCGTTGTGGTGCAGGCTGATAAGGACAATGCTGCGCTTTTAGAAGTGGCAGAGAATTTGTTTCGCAATGAATTGTCAGTGATTGACCGTGCGCTTTTTGTCCAGACTTACCGCGAATTGTGGGAAAAGAAGTATGGGGAGATTAAGGTTGGTGGGGACAGAAAATCAAAGGGTAAAGTTTACCCTTTGATCGGTGGTAATCAATATACAAAGGACAAAGTGGCAAAGGTGCAAGTTGCACCTTTGCCAAAAGATGGTTCTTCAGAGCACCATGAAACTGGGTGTGAAGGAGAGAAAGTGGCAAAGGGTCAAGTTGACCCTTTGCCAAATGATGGTTCTGTAGAGCACCATGAAACTGGGGGTGAAGGGGAAAAAGTGGCAAAGGGTAAACATTACCCTTTGCCAAATGATGGTGACTTAAATGGCAAAATGCAAAGTTTGCACTTTGCCACACATGTTGCCGATAGGATTGGTTTATCGAAGGAATCGGTGAAACTCCTCAACCGTATTGCCCAGCATTTACAGCCGGAGTTGCGGTCTGTTTTGCGGGGGACGGCATTGGC
>NZ_JAQISY010000114.1:0-953 GCF_028618465.1 Bartonella sp. MM73XJBT
TTTCAGGATGCGGCACGGCAATTGTCTGAGAGTATTGATCAGGTTATTCGTTCTGGAAAAATTGTGACCTATGATTTAGGAGGGGAAGCCTCTACTCGCCAAATGGTACACGCTGTTCTCAATTCTCTTGAAAATCCTGTTTCTGTTTGTCGAGCGGCAGTTATTACGGTTGGTGATGAACTCCTTTCAGGGCAATATTTGAATACGAATTTGCAGGATTTGAGTCAAAGCTTGGAAAAGAGGAACATTCAAGTAACACGCCATTTTGTTTGCGCTGATCAATTACAGCAAATATGCGAAACTGTGGTTGCTTGTTTGGGGCAAGAAGATCTCATCATTATCAGTGGGGGACTAGGACCAACATCTGACGATAAAACACGTGATGCGGTGGCTAAAGCTGTGAGACAACCTTTGATTCATCATGAAGATGTTTGGCAGACAATAAAAGCTCAGTTGGAGCGGTTAGGGATTGTACCGGATAGTCATAATGCGCGTCAAGCATTGTTTCCGCAGACGGCAAAAGTGCTTGATAATCCTACGGGTACAGCTCCTGGTTTTTACCTTTCTTGTGATGGAAGTTGTCTTGTGGTGTTGCCTGGTCCACCTACACAAGCTCTTGCCCTTTTAGAAGATTATTTACAACATGATGAGACGAAATATTCTCCTGTATCGCGTGCGCAATATGCATGGACTTTGATTGGAATTGACGAAAGTACTCTTGCGCATTGGGTTGATGATCATTTTGAAAATGAACCATTTGAACGGCATTTTTTATGGAAAAGCCCTTATGTTCTTGTACAATTGGTTGGTCAGTCATCAACGCCTTTGGCGGAGCATTTGATTGAAGAATTTGAAAATCATTTTCGCCCATATTTGGTTGGGGCAGAAATTACCACGGCTTACAAACAATTAGCAATGCACGCAGAAGTTCGTTGGTTAGCAAATGATCTTCA
>NZ_JAQISY010000115.1:0-915 GCF_028618465.1 Bartonella sp. MM73XJBT
TTCTTGATGTTGTAAAACGACCTGTGTGCTTTGTTTTCCTCTGGGTGTGACGTCATGTCAGGTGCTGGGGTGCATGCGTGTGAAAAAGCATATGCCTTGCTTGGGGTGTGAAGTAAGGGGGGAGATCTTAAAGTATAAAAGAGCTTGTTCTGGTGGATTCTTGATATTTTAAAACGACCTGTGTGCTTTGTTTTCCTCTGGGTGTGACGTCATGTCAGGTGCTGGGGTGCATGCGTGAAAAAGCATATGCCTTGCTTGGGGTGTGAAGTAAGGGGGGAGATCTTAAAGTATAAAAGAGCTTGTTCTGGCGGATTCTTGATATTTTAAAACGACCTTTGTAAGGTTTTACTTAATCTGTGTACGTGATCGATGTTAGGTGCGGGGTGGAGCCTGTAAAAGAGCATGCGTATTTGCGGTGTGAAGTAAGAGGACTGGCAAGAGAGGTAAAGATTTTAAGCATAAAGGCTGCTTTCTTTAGAAAATTCTTAATATGTTGTGAAATCGAAAAGCTGGTGAAATTCCGCATTCGGTGAGAGGACAATAAGGTTATTCTCGTAATGGAGAGGTTCAGAAACCGAGAAGGCAAGCTGGGAGTGGGAAGAAGCATTTGGATTCAGAATCTGCAAAGTGCTTGAAATATCAAGTGCTCTTATGAAAAAGGGAGGAGCAAATGGAGCAGCAGAAGAGACAGTTTAACAGACCGCGGTCTTTTGCACTCGAACAAGCATTTTTTTCCATAAGAGATGAGATTATGGTCTGTTCTCTTTCTTTTATCTCATTACGCTGTGTGCAAAGGTCTTTCCTCTCTCCATTCTCGAAGACTGGGAGTTAATCGCGTGGAAGAAGAGCAATTTTTTTGCTGTTTTTATGTTGCTCAAAATTCTTGCTGTGTATGCTGTTGTCTTTATCCCAGTT
>NZ_JAQISY010000116.1:0-896 GCF_028618465.1 Bartonella sp. MM73XJBT
GATATACCAGTCTTTTGTAGTTTTTGTTGATAGCTGACATCACCATGAAGCGAAACGTTTGAAGACAATTGAGCACTGATACCAAGTCCACCTTCAAGGAAAGAGCCCATGGGATCAATTTTATAATCCTTGTCAATATGGATTGCTTGATCCTCATCAAAAGTTTTGATTGCATTCACTTTTCCATAGAAGGAAACAGAATGTCCGTTTTCAGCAGTGGCAACGGTTTTGGTTAAACGCCCACCAACACGGATCATCCATTGATGAGGGTTCTTCATATCAATGGTAAAATTATCGGCATCTGAAAGTGTGTCAAACAGCAAATGTTGATAGGCAAGTTGTGCTTGCGGTTCGAAGGTGACACCTTGAATACCTGTAGCAAATTGTTTGCCAATAGTGGTGGAGATACCCAACATCTTGGCATTTTTCAATGTTGCGGTTTTGCCAATGATAGCGTTGGTGATGTCACCCTTTAGGATTCCATAGGATAGTAGGGCATCAAGATAAAAACCATTGTCATGCTGGATGCTACCATAGGCTGTGATGGACCACTTATCCAATGTGCTTTTACCTGCATCTTTCATATCTTTTGGAGTGAAGGACAACTGTCCATAGGTTCCGACAAGACCGAAATGTGTTGTGGTATTTTGTCCTTCTAGTGCTGCGAAGTTAACGCCTCCTTGTAGAGCAGCATAGCGAAGATGAGCACCGCTATAACCATATTGGCGAGGAGCACTTTCAGAGGATAATGTTCCTGTACCGCCGTAAGTGTATAAGAAGAACCCGCTTTGTTTTTCTTGTTCTTTTGCTACGACAGATGTTCTCATATTGTCTAACAGTGCATTCTGCTTAGCCATATCGGTTAATCCCGTATAGAAGAGGGCATTTGGCATGAC
>NZ_JAQISY010000117.1:0-413 GCF_028618465.1 Bartonella sp. MM73XJBT
TGCTTTGTTCACTACCATCAGTATCATTACAAATTTTTTGCTTGCCATGAATTACAGCGTTGCCAGAGATTTTTACATTCTCAGTTCTAGCCCAGCCATCAGTAGAGGGCTTGCTATAAACTACCGCATTATCACAAACCCGTGCATTGCCAAAAACCTCTACATTCTCAGAAATAGTAGCTCTATCAGAAATACAAGCATTATCATAAATCTTAGCACCCCCATAAATACAAGCCGACCCTGATATTTTTGCATTGCCATAAATCTTGCCACTCACATGAGCACTACCAGAAACTTGTGCATTATCAGAAACATATGCAAGAAAAGAGAGTTGTGCATTTTCGCAAACAACAGCATTGTCACTAACAACACCATTTACCATTGCGTTATCACAAATTTTTGCATTTTTAAAA
>NZ_JAQISY010000117.1:423-889 GCF_028618465.1 Bartonella sp. MM73XJBT
GCAAATTTTTACATTTTTAAAAATCTTCGCATTATGAAAAACCTGAGCATTATCCATAATCACAGCGTTGCCAGATACTTTAGAACTTCTATAAACACATGCATTATTACGCACTTGTACATTGTCAGAAACAAAGGAATCTGTAGCAACCATGGCATTATCGTACACCCAGCAATTGCCCTCATGAGAAAGGTTGCTTTCCTTTTCAATAAAGCCACCAAGGTCACCAGCCTTGACATCAGCAAAGTCTCTTAATGCCTTAATGCGATAAAGTCTTATAATCTTTTTAATCACGTTATCTTTAATTTCTGTGCTTTCATTAGTAAGTTCATATTTTTTAGATACAGTTATACCAGCCATAGGTCACTCCCTAAGTTTATATTCGTTAAATTTTAAAATGAGATGTTTTAAAGAAAGGCGCCCCCGCACCGCCCGCGCTTTTATTTAAGCAGCATCATTTTCATAT
>NZ_JAQISY010000118.1:0-873 GCF_028618465.1 Bartonella sp. MM73XJBT
AACACCGTATATATCCTAGCACTTATAGCGGTGCTCTCTCTCATATGCTTTATTGTTTTTAATCAGAACGCAAAAAACAAATTAATCGTCTTTAGTGGATTTACAAATGCACGCTACACATTGCTTATGATCATGGGGCTTATTGCTTCATTTCTTTTTTACAGCTTTCTGGTTTATTTCCCATTAGCCATCACTATAGAAGAAAGCCATGAAAATAGCCTTCTCATCATCGGCGCGGTCCTTGCGCTGCAAGGGGTAGGAGCATGGATTGGAAGAAAATTTATTTACCAGCAATGGAAAGAAAAATCTCCCTTTTTCATGATCGGCATTGGTTTGGTGATATCAAGCTTTGGGTTATTATGCTTTGGCTATCATATAAGCATAGATGGACTAGGATTCTTGCTAAGAGGCGTAGGACTTGGCATTACCACCATTGTATGCCTATCCGCGCCCATCCAATATGTCAATCGTTTATACGTCAAAGATACAGCGGTTATCACACGCATATTACAGCAAATAGGCGGAGCCTTAGGGGGAGTATTTGCTGGCTATTTACTCCATTCACTGACAGAGGAATACCTTTCCTTAAATCAAATATATCTCATATTCTTCCTCTTCTCTATCTCTGCATTTTTACTGTTTTGCCTCGCACTCTCCTTATCACCTAAAGAGAAGAACTCAGATTTGTGATATATTTGTTTGAAAACCGCATAACATTTGCAATACTCTATAAGAGATCATACAACATTTGCACTGTTAGAGACCATCAACGACTATGAAAGCGCACTGAACGGGCAAATTTCTTAAGCTATTTTTTCTATTTAGCCCTTTCAGCAGGGATTTCTTTCCCCCAATGACATGGCAATGAGCGTT
>NZ_JAQISY010000119.1:0-849 GCF_028618465.1 Bartonella sp. MM73XJBT
ACAATCAATTTTGCCCGCTCTGCTGTTAATTGATCACACGCCGCATAAAGACGTTTTGCGTGACTTATCAGATATTTTTCCCAACGTAATGCCATAGAAAGAGAGGAGAAACCAACTTCAAAACGACCTCCCTCAACAAGTTCAAAAATCAAGGCAAGGCTTGCTATGGTCTTTGGCATTTTTAAAACATGCGCTTGTAAGGGTTCAGAGAAATGACTGTTCTTTACTTTTTTCTGAAAGCTTTTCCACCACTCACAAAACATCTCTTGGGCTTTTGCAGAAAAACGTATGGTAATGGGGTGTTCTGGTGAACCAAGGGGCTTATCATAGAGAGAACGAAACAGCCTTTCATAATCTTGCTGTGCGTCTTGATTGGGACACCTATCAACCCAGTCCGGCTCTTCGATTTCATTCGGCCACACCAGCATCTGGAACCGTTGGAGCAAACCATCATCATTTTTCCCATGAAGAATTTCTTTAATGAAAGGAATAATTCGTGAAGGTTGAATACCTCCTATAATGGAAACAGTTGCATTGGGGATATAAATGGTTCCACGCCCAATTCGGTCATAGCTAAATCCACCGTATCCATTAAAAGCTTTCAAATAAAAACCACGGTCTGATTGATATTCCTTTCTTTCCATATCTGCTAAAAAACCAGACAACTCATCACGAACCATTAAGAGACCACGGGGGTTTTCTTTTAACAATTCCCCAAGTTTTTCAACCGTGACATCATTGACCGAGAGATATCATCATCATGCTCATTGTCTTGAGAGAGGGTTTCAAACAACAGAGCACGGGCTGTTTCACACTCTCCTTTTTTGAGCGCTTTATTGGCTTGTCTTT